>JAEUIG010000364.1 GCA_016795125.1 Planctomycetaceae bacterium
TTGATCACCATCTCGTAGATCTTGGACAGACCGTACGAGTAGCTTTTCAGCAGTTCGTCGTACTCGGCGCCGAACCGCCAGTGCGGGTATCGCAGCGGGAAGCCGCCGTAGGCCGCGAACATGCTCAACTCCTCGTAGTCGAGCATCTCGAAGATGGTCTCGAAGAAATCGAGTCCGTAACTGCGCGCGATCCCTTCCATCTCGTCCTGGATGGCCTTGATCTCCGGCGGCAGGGGGCGATGCGTCGTGACGGGCATTCTGCAGTTCCACGGACGAGGGGAGACCTGCGGTCGTCATCGCGGCTCGGTCGGGAGACCGGCCGCAACTTACTGGACCGGCCGCAACAGGTGCGGGTCCTTTAAATTGTTACCCGCAGACCGGAACTCGCCAAGAGCGGTTCGGTTCCAATTGCGACGAACTCCACAGTTGTGAGCGCGATCGGCAGTTCCCTACTCCGCCCCTTCACAGCCGGATATGCTGCCCGGCATGAAAGCCGTGCTCTGCAATTCGTTCGGGCCGCCGGAGAATCTCTCGCTGGAAGAGGTCGCCGATCCACGGCCGGGCAGCGGACAGGTGCTGATCGACGTCTGGTCGGCCGGGCTGAACTTTCCCGATACGCTGCAGATCGCGGGGAAGTACCAGTATCTGCCGCCGTTCCCGTTTACGCCGGGGGCGGAAGTGTCCGGCGTGGTGGCGGAAGTGGGTTCGGGCGTGACACATGTCCGGCCCGGCGACCGGGTGATGGCGATCACGGGAATCGGGGGGATGGCGGAGCGCGCCGTTGCCGATGCCGGCGCCGTCGCTCCGATCCCGGCGTCGATGGACTTCGATGTCGCCGCCGGCTTCGGCCTCGTGTATGGAACCTCGTACCACGCGCTCACGCAGCGAGGGCGACTGCAGGCGGGTGAGACGCTGCTGGTCCTGGGGGCGGCCGGCGGCGTCGGGTTGGCGGCCGTCGAGATCGGCAAGGCGCTGGGAGCGCGGGTGATCGCGGCAGCCGGCAGCGATGAGAAGCTGGAAGTCGCACGCAGCCGCGGCGCGGATGCAATCGTCAATTACGGCCGCGAGAGTCTCAAGGACCGGATCAAGGAACTGACCGGCGGCAAAGGGGCCGATGTCATCTATGACCCGGTCGGAGGCGAACTGTTCGATCAGTGCGCCCGCGCCGTGAACTGGAACGGCCGGATCCTCGTGGTCGGGTTCGCCAGCGGCGTGATCCCGAAGTATCCGACAAACCTGGCGCTGCTCAAGGGCTGCCAGCTTGTGGGAGTGTTCTGGGGAGAGTTCGTGAAACGCGACCCGGCGACATGCCGCGCGAACTGTGCGGCGCTGTTCGAACTGTTCGCTCAGGGGAAGCTCAATCCGCTGGTCGGCCACGCCTTTCCGCTGGACCGCTATGCCGATGCACTGAACGTGTTCATCAACCGGCAGGCACTGGGGAAGGTCGTGCTGCAGGTGCGGCGGCACAGTTGAGAACCTGAGTGCCACTGGCTCTGCCAGTGCATTTCAGTTGGATACCGAAATGAGTTCGCACTGGCGGAGCCAGTGTCACCCGCGGATTCTGACACAGTACGAGTGGTCCACGGAGAAATCGAGCCATGATCCGGACATTGCGAATCGCGGCGTGGGGACTGTTCGTCACCGTGTTCGCCAACGCGTTGCATGGGGCCGACCCGTCGGCGCGCATCGAGCCGTTTCACGGCTACGAACAAGCGATCGTGCTGACGCGCGGCAATGCGAGGGCGGTCCTGTGCCCGCAGGTGGGGGGACGCGTGCTGTCGTTCGTCGTGGATGGCCGCGATGCGATGCTGCTCGATGACGCCGAGAAAGCGTGGCGGCCGGGGGACACCCCGCACGCATCGGCCGGTCGGTTTGACTACGGCCCCGAACTGACAACGATTCCGCATCCCACATTGTGGTCCGGGGAATGGTCCGGTGAAATCACCGGGGAATCGGCAGCCCGTTTGACCAGTCCTCGCGACGAAACTGCTGGCGTTCAATTGATTCGCGATTTCGCGCTGGCCGCCGGCGATGATGGCGCGACGATGCATCTGATCTGCCGGCAGACGATCCGCAACATCTGCGATGAAGAGCGCGAGGTGTGCCACTGGGGACGGTCGTTCTCGCCCGGAGGCGGCATCTGCCTGATCCCGCTCGGTGACCGGCCCAGCCGGTTTCCGTCGAAGTACGCGATGTACGAAGACAGCGCGATCATCAATGTGCGCAACACGGACGACCAGATCCGCGTGAGGGATGGCTTCCTGGAAATCCTCGCTCCGCCGCGTAAGCCGAAGCTGGGCTTCGACACCATGGCCGGCTGGTTCGGTTACCTCATGCCAAACAACACGCTGTTCGTGAAACGCTTCGCCACGTTTCCGGACCGCGTGTACAACGAAGCTGCGGGGCTGACGCTGTCCGTCTGGTACCCGCCAGCCACGCGCATCGAGCTGGAGCCGATCGGCCCGCGCGAGCAGCTCGCCCCAGGCGAATCAGCATCGTTTGTCGAAGACTGGTGGCTGCTGCCGTTCCCGTTCCCGGCCGCGGGTCGGCAGGTCGACCTGGCGGCGGTGCAGTCGCTGGTGACGACGCGAACGTCGCCGCCGTAGGTCGCCAACGCCGCTGTCACTGCGGATGTTTCCAGCGTGCGTGGTGTTGGCGCAGCAGCGAGATGGCTTCATCGGCCGTGTCGACGCAGACCGGAATCGCCATGTCATCCAGGCTGGCGAGTGGGGGACTCGCGCCGGCGAGGGACGCTCGGGCCCAGTCGACCAGACCGCGCCACATCTTGCCGACGAGGATCAGTGGCGCGCTCTCGACGTGCTTCACCTGCAGGAGCTGCCAGACCATCGTCAGCTCCAGGACGGTGCCGATGCCGCCAGGAGCCACAACGAATGCGTCGGAGGTCAGCACGAAGTGGTGCAGCCGCGTGAAAAAGGTTTTGTGCTCGAACGCCTGTGTGACAAACGGGTTGACGTCCTGCTCGAACGGGAGATTGACGCGGATGCCGACGGACTGGCTGCGACCGGGGGCCTGGGCGGCGGCCGCGCCTTCGTTGGCGGCCTGCATCAGGCCGGGTCCGCCGCCGGTGATGATGTCGCAGTCCATGGCGGCGAGCGCCGCCGCGACGCGTTTCACCTCGTCATAGACGAACGTTCCGGGCTGCGCGCGGGCCGAACCGAAGATCGTCACGCGATAACGGTCGCGTGTTGAGGGCCGCAGCCGCGTCAGGTCGTTGACGATGTCCCACAGGTTGAAGACGGTGTTCGCCAGCAGCTGCCGGACGGCGTCTTCGTCGCTCAGGCTGATGGGACCGGATGGCTGCAGGGAACTGGTGCTCATGTTTCTCGCTGCATTTCCGTTGGAGGAGTGAGCGGGGCAGCGGCGGGCGTCGCCGCTGCGTTTGACGGGTATCGTGATTCGGCGATGGCCTGCTCGATGGTGAGTCGGCGTCCGATGTGACCAACGCGTTCTTCGACTCCCGCGGCGCGGAGCAGGTCGCGGGCGGTGGCGTGGGCTTCGACAATCCGCAGCCGCACCTGGCGTTTTGCGAGATCGCGGTGGAGG
>JAEUIG010000375.1 GCA_016795125.1 Planctomycetaceae bacterium
ACCCCTTCCCTTCTCACAACAGCATCGGCCATGGCAGCAGGAACGCGTGGTGCTGGAACAGTTCGCGCTTCCCTTCTTCGCCGATGAACTGCGTGAAGAACAGCAGGAACACGTAGCTGACGATCAGTGCGACGATCAGCAGGCGGACGAACATCCGCGTGATCCACCACGAGCGCTTCCCGGCCTGCTGCCGGCGCACGGCGCGATGATAGGCCCAGCCGGTCACAACCCGCGCCGGGTAGATGCTGGCGACGAACAGCAGCGTCACGAACCACATGACATCGCTGGGGGGCAGTGCGATCTTGAACAGGTACAGCGGCAGTGCCAGCACGTAGACGATGATCGCCGCGAACAGCCAGGCGAACGGTGCGTGGCCGAACAACCGCCGCACCGTGCCCAGTTCGAGGAACGCCCCAAACCGGTTGGTTGCGGCAAAGTGCGCCTGCAGGAACGGCATCCAGGCGAAGGCGAACACCAGCAGCACGCCGCCGAACAGGGTGACCAGCACTTCGGGGCCTTCGCTGTGCCGCACCGCGGCGTAAAACGCCGTCGGCAGCAGGAGCCACGCGAACGCGCCTGCGAAGCCCCGCACGCCGAGCGAGAAGTGATGCCGCAACCTCAGTCCGCTGATGAAGGTGCGGATTTCGCGCGAGGCCGTTGCGAAGTAAGTCCCCGAGCGGACCTGTCGGGACAGCCATAGCACATTCTTGAGGGGACGAATGAAACAGGCGAGTGATCCGCCCCGCGCCAGGGCCAGGCACATGTGCGCCGTGATGCCGATCCAAGCGGCGTACTTGAGAGCGATGAGGACCAGCGTGACGGGCGACTGCGGGTCGATCAGCCGCGCGTCCGAGACCGCCGAACCCAGCAGGCGCAGCGGAATCAGCCAGAGCCAGAGCCCCAGGGCGATCGAGCCGATGCGGGGCGCGAGTCCCAGCAGGGGAAACGCCTGGCGCAGCCGGCCGGTGCGGGCGACGCGTCCTTCCGCCTCGAGCAGGTATCCGAGTGTCGCAAAGTTGACGATCGGCACGGCGGCCAGAATGGCCAGCAGCAGCACCAGGCTCGCCAGTCCGAACGTGGCGCGAATCAGCCACCACGATGCGCGCAGCGGATGCCAGAACAGATGCGGAAACGGCGGCAAACGTCCTTCGAGATCGAACTCAACGGGTTCCAGCTGCAGATCGGCCTCGGTCTCCACATCTGCAGGTTCCGCCGGAAACTCGGTGACTTCGAGCGCATCAGCGGGCGCCGGCGGCGAGAGCACGCCCGTCGCAGCGCATGGCTCCATAGGTTCGGCGTGGGTGTGCATCTCGCTCAACACTCAACCCTCTACGGCATCCTCATCCGAATACCGCCTGTGACGGGTCGGGGTTTCAGCGGAACTGCGAAACGCCGCACGTCGGCACGGGGTATCCTCAATGACTGATGTTGCAGAAGCCGGCCGCAACGAACGACAATTCACGAATTCTTGCGGTTCTGCAAACTCGTCACAAGACCGGCCGCCGTTCGGCGAACAAGAGTGCATGGACGCGAGTCCGCAAACAGGTGGTGATCGATGCCGCTGCGTTCCGCTCTCCTGCCTGTGCTGGTGGCGCTTGGCGTCTGCGGACTGTCCGCCTGGGCGGTGCGCAGTCCGCTCGACCTGCAGCCGGCAGCGTCGCTCCCCGCTGCGGCCGACGCTGATCTGGCGTCGGCGGTGGCCGGCGTGGACGCCGCCTTCGCGGAGCGTTGGGCCGCAGCAGGGTTGACTCCCGCGCCGGAGGCCGAGAACGAACTGGTGATCTTCCGCAGATTGTCCCTGGCACTGCACGGGACGATTCCCTCGCTGGAGGAAATCCGGGCGTTTGAATCGGACCGCGACCCGGAACGGCTCGCGCGATGGACAGCGACGATGCTCGCCGACCAGCGGTTCGCCGATTACTTCGCCGAGCGGCTGGGACGCTCGTACGTCGGCGTCGATGAAGGACAGTTCATCCTGTTCCGGCGGGACCGGTTCAACGAGTGGCTCAGCCAGCAGCTGCGGGAAAATCAGCCGTACGACGAGATCGTCCGCAGGATGATCACCGGCACCGGCGTGTGGACCGGAGAACCGGCGACGAACTTCCTGACGGCTGCGTATGCGAACGACCAGTTCGATCGCAACGAGCTGGCGGGACGCACGGTACGGGCGTTTCTGGGACAGAGGATTGACTGTGCGCAGTGCCACGATCATCCGTTTGCGCACTGGAAGCAGGCGGAGTTCGAGGGGCTGACGGCGCATTACAGCGAGCTGCAGGTGTCGCTGGTCGGCGTGGAGGACAAGGCGGGGATGCGGTACGAGACGGACGCAGCCAACACGGCGAACCTTGTCGCCGGACCGATCGCCGAGAAGGTCCGCAAGGTCTTGCGTCAGAACAAGCTGAACGTACCGGACGAAGCCGTGGTGCAGCCTCTCGGGGAACCGCCGACGCAGTGGATTGTCTGTGTCCCGGCGAGCGATGTTCCGCAGATGGAGGCCGCCGCCGCCACGACCGCCGATGTCCGTGCGGTCATTCGCATCGAAGGGGACAAGGTCCGGGCATTTGATCCGGAGCGCGAGCACGTTATCAACCCGGGAGGCGCGGTTGTCCGTGTCGCTCCGCCGAGTGTGCCGTTTGGCGATGAATGGGAACCGGAACACGGCACGCGGCGCGAGAAGCTGGCGGCGTGGGTCACGCATCCGGAGAACCGACGCTTTGAGCGGGCGATCGCCAATCGCGTGTGGGGACTGATGTTCGGCAAGCCGTATTACGCGGCGGCGGCGGTCGACGACCTCCCCGATCCGGATGATCCGGTCACCGCCGCCGACACCGCGATCCTTGATCTGCTGGGGGAGGACTTCCGCGCCCACGACTGCGACCTGCGGCGACTGGTCCAGGTGATCGCCGCGTCGAAGCCGTTCCGGCTGGCGTCGAACCATCCGGTCCAGCGCGTACTGGACAGCGGCGAAGACCTGTCCGAAGACGCGCTCCGCGACTTGAAGCAGACGGTCGCGGAACTGGAGCGCGAATGGGCGGTGTATCCGCTGGTGCGGCTGCGGCCGGAGCAAGTGATCGGTTCGATGCTGCAGGCCGGCCATCTGACGACGATCGACCGCAACTCGCACCTGTTCGTGCGGGCGGTGCGGTTTTTCCGTGAGCGGGATTTCGTCAACGAATTCGGCGATCCAGGCGAAGCGGAACTGGAGCAGCGCGTCGGCACGATTCCGCAGGCCCTGCTGCGAATGAACGGCGAGTTCTCCAAAGAACTGACGCAGGCGGGGCCGTTCTCAGCGCCCGGCCGGATTGTCGGCATTTCGTCCAGCACGCCGCAGTGTCTCGAGACGGCGTACCTCGTGTGCCTGACGCGGCGGCCGACCGCGGCGGAAGCGGACTTCTTCCTCAACGAACTCGAAGAATCCCGCCGCCGCGACAAAGGCGCCGCCATGCAGGACCTGTTCTGGACGTTGTTCAATGCGACGGAGTTTTCGTGGAACCACTGAAGGACATCCGAAGAGGGTTGATGGTTTATTGTTGATGGTTGATCGATACGGAAAGTTGCCTGGCGCTGGTGCTGCGGATGACGCATCTTCGATGCGTCGCTAATCACTACCCACTACCGACTATCTACTATGTTCACTCGCCGCGATGCACTCCGACTTGCTGCCGGGCTCGGGCTGTCGTTCAGCCTGCCGGCGCTCACTGCCCGTGCCGCTCAGCAGCGTGGCGCCGAGCGGCCGAAGTCGCTGATTACCTTGTGGATGGCCGGGGGACCGAGCCAGCTGGAGACGTGGGACCCGCATCCCGGGACGAAGAACGGCGGACCGACGCAGGCCATCGACACGAAGCTGCCCGGTCTGCAGATCGCACATCACTTTCCGCAGACGGCCGAGCAGATTCAGCATCTCAACGTGATCCGTTCGCTGGTCTCCAAAGAAGGGGATCACGAGCGCGGCACGTACTTCGTGCAGACCGGCTATCGGCCCGATCCGACGGTTGTGCATCCGGCACTCGGGGCGGTGCTGGCCCGCAACCTGCCGGATGACTCCGTGCAGATTCCGCTGCATGTGTCGCTCGGCAGCGGCGCGGGCTTCGTGGTGCCGCGCGGCGGTTATCTCGGCGACGATTTCGATGCGTTTCGCATTTTTGAACCGGGCCGCAACATTCAGAATCTGCGCGGTCTGAGCAACGACGACCGCAACACCCGCCGGCTGCAGGGGCTGGACGTCCTCGATCGCGCGTTCCGCCGCGAACGCGCCGCCAGCGTCGACAACACGCTGCACCAGCAGGTTGTCCAGCGCGCGCTGACGATGATGGACTCCGACCAGCTCAAGGCGTTCGAGTTCGCCGACGAGACGGCCGAGACGATCGCGCGTTATGGCGATACGCGGTTCGGCCGCGGGTGCCTGGTGGCGCGGCGGCTCGTCGAGACCGGCGTCCGCGCCGTACAGGTCGTGCTCAGCGGGTTCGACACGCACGCCCAGAACTTTTCCGGCCATGAGACGCAGGCGAAGGAGCTTGATCCGGCGTTCGCCGCGCTGATCGCCGATCTCGTGGATCGCGACCTGCTCGCATCGACCATCGTGCTGTGCATCGGCGAATTCGGTCGCACGCCGCAGATCAATCCGTTAGACGGGCGCGACCACTGGCCGAACGGGTTCTCGTGCGTCGTCGGCGGCGGCGGGCTGGTTTCCGGACAAATCATCGGCGCGACCGCCAATCCCGACACGACGGGGGACGCGGCCGCGATGAAGCCCAGCGACCCGGTCAGCGTTCCCGACCTGTACGCCACCCTCCTGCAGACGATGGGGGTCGACTACGAAGCGGAGGAAATCACCCCTGTCGGCCGCCCGCTGAAGCGCGTCGACGGCACGCCGCTGTCGCGGCTGCTGCCGGGATAGGACGGGCGGATTACGCGAGCACGTCGTGGATGACGTGGCCGTGGACGTCCGTCAGGCGTCGGTCGATGCCGTTGTGCCGGAACGTCAGCCGGGTATGGTCGATTCCCAGCAGGTGCAGCACGGTGGCGTGCAGGTCCCACACGGGCGTGGGTTTTTCGGCCGCCTTGTAGCTGAACTCGTCGCTCGCACCGTAGCTGGCTCCCGCCCGGACACCCGCGCCGGCCAACCAGGTGACGAACGTCCCGCCGTTGTGATCGCGGCCCGTCGCTCCCTGAGTGAATGGCATGCGGCCGAACTCGCTGGTCCAGATGACCAGCGTGTCTTCCAGCAGGCCGCGCTCCTGCAGGTCGACCAGCAGTCCGGCGATCGGCCGATCCACCATGCCGGCGATGAACGGCAGCTCGTTGATGATGTCGGTGTGGTTGTCCCAGTTCTTGCTCGCGCCGCTGGTGCCGCTCCAGAGCTGCACGAAACGGACGTCCCGCTCGATCAGCCGGCGGGCGATGAGGCAGTTTTTGGCGAACGGCCCGGAATGCGGATCGTCGAGACCGTAGAGCGCCTGCGTTTCGGCGGTCTCTCGCGACAGATCGAGCGCGGCGGGGGCGGAGGTCTGGAGCCGCGCGGCCAGTTCGAAGGCCTCCATGCGGGCGGACAGCCGCGAGTCGCCGGGATGTCCGGCAAGGTGCTCACGGTTGAGTTCCGCCAACAGCGACAAGCCTGCCGATTCGCTCTCGGGAGTGATTCCCGCCACCGTCGGCGGATCGAGGTAGGCGACCGGCGCCGGGGCGGCGGGGCGGATGATGGTGGCGTTATGCGCCGCGGGGAGGAAGCCTGCCGAGAAGTTGCCCGCGTTGTTGTACGGCAGGCCGCGCGGATCGGGAATCACGACGAAGGTCGGCAGCTCGTCGGTCATCCGGCCGAGTCCGTACGACAGCCACGCCCCCATGCAGGGGAAGCCCGGCGCGAGGAAGCCGGTGTTCTGCAGATAGCTGGCCGGCCCGTGGACGTTGGTCTGGGACGTCATCGCCATCAGGAACGCCAGGGAATCCACCTGCTCGGCGATGCGGGGGAACACGCTGGTGACCCAGCGTCCGGACTGGCCGTGCTGCTGCCACTCGAAGGGGGACTTCATGACGGCGCCCGGCGTGCTGGTCGCGGCCGCCTTGATGCCGAAGTCGACCTGCTCGCCGTGCCGGCGCTCCAGCTCGGGCTTGTAGTCGAACGTGTCCATCTGGCTGGCGCCGCCATTCATGAAGAGCTGAATGACGCGCCGCACCTTGGCCGGATGATGCAGTCCGCCGTTGAGTTCCGGCCGCGGCGCATCGGCCAGCAGACCGTCCCGTGCGAAAAGGTGCGCCAGCGCCAGGGCGCCGAAGCCGCCGCCGGTGCGCGTCAACATGCTGCGCCGTGTGTGAGCGTTACGATTCATGTTTCAGGTGAAGTAACAATCTGAGGTCGGGCGCCACTGGCTCTGCCAGTGCATCTCGCATCGGCCGCCGGACTTGCATCGCACTGGCAATGCCAGTGGCGCCCTGAACACACGGAATGGACTGACCGCTATGGATCGGCCGACGCTTCGTCCGCCAGCGCTTCGTAGTACTGTCGCACAAGCTGCTCGTATTGCGGAAGGAACCGTTCGCTGAAACGGGACCGCATGCGGTCGCGCTGACGTGCCGGGAGATGTCCCCAGACGGACGTGGCGAGGTTCGTGGCGGTGGTTTCGCCCGTCTCCGGCTCTGCGGCACCGGTGGCTGCTTCGCTCGATTCGGCCGCATCGTCGTTGCGGCCTCCGGCACCTTGTCCATCGCCCGCATTGGGCGCTGCGGCTGACCGGCTTCCGGACGCCTGCGACTGCCCGCTCGCCGACTTTGTCGCCTGCCGGCGCGCGAGTTCCGCCAGTTGCTGCAGGCGCTCCAAAATTCCGGCCTGCAGGGTGTTCGTATCGTCCGTCAACGGGCCGTCCGCCAGTCCCGCCTGCGCCTGTTGCATGAGCTGCACGGTTTCCGCCGCCAGGTTGCGGAGGTCGTCGGACGCGGCTGACGAAACGGCCGGCGCATCGGACGACGGCGGCTGTTCGACAGCCTCGGTCGAGTCCGGTTCGCTGGCGGCGCCCGTCGACACCGACAGCGCCGGCGCAGCGAGCATCAACCACAATGCAGTTCGTAGGATCATTGTTCTTCCGGGACGGCTTCGTCCGGGTTGGACATCAGTTGTTCGAGGAGTTCTGCCAGGCGCGCCTGACGGGTCGAAAGCTGCTGAAGTTCGGCCCGCTGCTCGTCGGTCGGGCTGAGATCGTCGGGCACTGCACTGCGGATCCCGGCCGCATGCCGGGCGATGTCGGCCTGCAATCGGGCGAGCACCTTGAGCTGAGTCGCCAGCGGCCAGCTCGACGGATCGGGCGGCGTTTCGGTCGCCGGGTCTGCCGACGGATCGGTCGCGTCGGGCGTCGGCTGCGTATTGAGGTCGCTGCAAAGCGCCCGCAGCTGGTCGAGTGCGTTCTGCTGCGCTTGCCGGGTGATGTCGTCGAGCTGGCGTGCGGCGAGCCGGCCTGCGGCTGCCTGCATGTGTTCGATGGCGGTGACCAGAGCCTCGCGGACGATGGCGACCCCGTCGGGACTGTCGCGCAGCTGGGCGACGTCGGCGGCGAGCTGCGACTGCGTGGTTCCGAGAGCCAGCAGTGAGCGCATCTGCGAGCGGCTGAGAGATTGACGCCG
>JAEUIG010000423.1 GCA_016795125.1 Planctomycetaceae bacterium
CCGAGCGATACCAGCGTCAGGAACGCGTACAGATACGCGCGGATCTTCCAGCGTATGGCGATCGTGTAGCACACCAGCACGATGGCGACGACGTACCCGAACTGAAATGCCGGCGGCACTTCGGTGGTCAGCATGGCCAGCGCCGCGACCGGCAGCAGCCCGGCTCCCAGCCACCGCAGGACATGCGAGAACTCGTCCTTGAAGGCCAGGCTGATCGCGACGATGGCCGTTCCCAGGACATGCAGGCTGATCATGTTCTGCCAGTCCCGCAGGGAGGTCGCCGGCAGAACGAGCCACAGCGCCAGCGACAGCCCGACGCACGCCAGAGTCGTAAGCTGTGACGAGCGACGCCGCACGCCGGCCACCAGCAGCACCATGCCGACGGCGACCATCGGCCACGGCTGGGGGGATGTCAGGGTCCGCAGGTTGGTTGTCTCAGGACCGACGACGGACAGCAACGTGACTGCCAGGAGCAGTCCGGCGAAAGCGCCGCTGACGCGCCGCAGCGACGCCAGACTGTAGAACGCGATCAGCAGTCCGACCGACAGCCACAGAGGCGCCCCGACCGTGCTGACGATTCGGAGGAGAAAGCCGCGCGAAACGGGGGCATCGCTCACCGGGATCGCCAGCAGCAGCAGGAGAATCGGCGCCAGCCACAGCAGTCGCTGCTGCAGTTTGCGATTCCCGGTGGCGATGCTCCCTTCCAGCAGCAGGACGAGGACCGAGAACACCGGCGGCACGAGAAAATACGGTCCCCACATCGTGTCGAACGAGATCTCCAGCCCCTTGTTGATGACGGGAATCCAGATGGTGCCGGAAGGCCCGAACGTCATGCACAGGGCGAATGTCCGCAATCCGACGGCGGCGGCGATCACGGCGAACGCCGTCCAGGGGAACATCGGCCAGCCCCAGGGAGTGCCGTTTTCGGCAACCAGCGCCGGCCCCTTTCGTGCCGCCGGCCACAGCAGCAGCAACAGCAGCGCGGCAGCCAGCGGGAACAGGAAGATGGCCCATTCGAGTTCGTCGACGCTGCGCGGATGCAGGTCCGGCGAGCACCACCAGGGAGCGACGTAGAACAGCGCCAGCAACAGATGCAGTGGGAGCCGGTACCAGGCGGACAGGCGAATTCGCGACCCATGCAGGACGAACTCCGTCACGACCGCGCAGAACACGTAACCACAAAACAGGAGCGACACTCCAGCCAGCGGCGAATCGAACGAGACGAACAGGTCGTCGGCGCTCACCGAGACCGCCAGGAACAACAGCAGGACGGTCACGAAGATCGACCGGGCGTCTTCCCAGACTTTTCCGCGGCGGACGATCACTACGCCGATCGCGCTCAGCAGCGCGGTGTATGCGGCCAGCACGCCCATCATGCCCCAGGAATTGATGTATCCGATCTGCAGCTCGCCGTATGCACTGCGGACGGCGAAAAGCATCAGCATGGCGCTGATGACATAGAACGGATTGTTGTTGTACAGCCAGGAGAGGGCCGGTGAACGCAACGCGGG
>JAEUIG010000435.1 GCA_016795125.1 Planctomycetaceae bacterium
GTCGCTCTGCGGCTTCGACGTTTCACCGGAGACCGGTTCCACGATCGACAGCCGCTCGATCTCGTCCCCCCACAGCTCGACGCGATACGCGAATTCTTCGTAGGCCGGCCAGATTTCGATGACGTCCCCCCGCACGCGGAACTTGCCGCGCGAGAACTCGATGTCGTTCCGCTCGTATTGAATGTCGACCAGCTTCATCAGCAGTTCGTCGCGGTCGACACGGTCGCCGACGCGCAGCGGGACCATCATTTCGAGATAGTCCTTCGGCGAACCGAGGCCGTAGATGCAGGACACGCTGGCAATGACGATCACGTCGCGGCGGCTGACGAGTGCGCTGGTTGCGAGCAGCCGCAGCCGGTCGATCTCCTCGTTGATCGACGCGTCCTTCTCGATGTAGATGTCGCGCTGCGGAATGTAGGCTTCGGGCTGATAATAGTCGTAATAGCTGACGAAATATGCGACGGAGTTGTTGGGAAAGAACTCGCGGAACTCCCCGTACAGCTGGGCGGCGAGGGTCTTGTTGTGGGCGAGGACCAGCGTTGGACGCTGCAGCTGTGCGATGATGTTCGCCATTGTGAAGGTCTTGCCGGTGCCGGTGGCGCCGAGCAGGACCTGGCTCGTCTTGCCTTCCTGCAGGCCGCGGACGAGCGACTCGATGGCGGCCGGCTGGTCGCCGGCGGGAGCGAATTCGGACTTCAGTTCAAAAGCGGGCATGCGAGTGACACGTTGCTTGCTGAAATATTCGACGCAAAGTCACAGAGACGCAAAGACGCACTAAGATCGGATCAGGAACTCCGCCCCGAAAGTTTGGTCCAGGTCGGGCACAATCGTGCCATCTTGCAGTGGTTCGCCTCTCACCCAGCGCGCCTGCTTTGCGAGTCTTCGCGTCTCTGCGACTTTGCATCGAGTTTCTGGAGAGGAGAGCCCGATGGAGGTTGCCGGTCGGCCGGGCTTGTGCTCAGACTGAAATCGCGTGACGTGTGTCCAGTATGGAGTGTAGCGGCGCTGCTCGGCGACGCCAGCAGCAGGCACAAATCGCCGGATTGCCCGGCCAGTCGCCAAAAGTCCCTGTCCGTCGCTACAGTGTGGGCCGTCTGATCTCGCCAGGCCTCGTGCGCCACACACTGGCTACTCCCATGAACGATTCCGGATCCGGCGGCGGCAAACTGACGCCGCCGCGCGGTTACACTGCCGATGATGTCGAACGCCGCCGCCAGTGGCTGTCTCAGCGTACCGGTGCGTCCGTCCCTCCCTTCCAGGTCGACGATCCCGAGCAGCTTCAGGGTCTGTGTGAGAACCAGGTCGGCTACGTCGGGATTCCGCTCAGTGTGGCCGGCCCGCTCCGCATTCATGGCCAGCACGCCCGGGGGGAATTCTACGTTCCTCTCTGCACGCTGGAAGGCACGCTCGCCCTGTCGATGACGCGCGGGCTGCTCGCCACATACATGTCCGGCGGCGTCCACGTCCGCCATATCAAGCAGGAACTTTCACGCTGTCCGATTTTCCGTTTTGAGGATCACGCCGACGCGGCCCGGTTCGTCGCCTGGATCAGCGAGCAAACCCCCGCCATCCGGAAGGCCGCCGAGTCCACCACCCGCCACGGAAGGCTATTGCGCGTCGAATCCCATCCCATTCACAACCGAGTAATCCTCGACTGCGTCTACCACACGGCCGAAGCGGCGGGCCAGAACATGGTCACGCTCGCCACCGAAGCCGCCTGCCAGTTCATCATGCAGGCGTTTCCCTGCGAACGTCCCATCCACTATCTCATCGAAAGCAATTTCAGCGCCGACAAGAACCCCGCCTACCGCTCGCTGCTGAACGGCCGCGGCCACCATGTGATCGCCAGCTGCCGCATCCGCGGCAGCGTCCTCAAGCGGCTCCTCCGCGTCAACGCGGCCGAGCTGGCCGCCTGCTTCACCGACCTGCACATCGGCTCGCAGCTGGGCGGCGTGCTCGGCCTGAACCTGCACCTGGCGAACACGCTCGCCGCCATCTATCTCGCGACTGGACAGGACGTCGCCTGCGTGGCTGAGAATGCCGTGGGCCTGTGCCACGGCGAACAGGACGGCGACGATTTCGTCGGCTCGCTCAGTCTCCCGTCCCTGACCGTCGGAACTGTCGGCGGAGCCACACGGCTCCATCAACAGCGCGCCAACCTCGAGCTGCTCGGCTGCACCGGACCAGACTCCGCCATGAAGCTGGCTGAGATCATCTGCGGCGCGGCTTTCGGACTGGAATTGTCGCTGGCCGGGGCGATCGTCAGCCACGAGTTTGCCGACGCCCACGCGATGTTCGGCCGGAAATGACCTCGCTGATTCCCTTGGTTCGACTGCCGGCGGGAAGTCTCGCATCGCTCCGCGCGTCACAAGCGTTACAACCCCCCCGGTAATTGACCGGCGCCGGCCGTCGGATGCGATGTGTCTGAAGCGTGCGGGGTGTGCACCGCCGATTCCTTGCAGTGCGCTGGATGTGCATGCGAAGGATCGCACGATGGGGATTGAACTTCGGCAGGTTCTGCTGGTTGCCGGCCGTCTCGGCAGGTGCCTGGTTCTGACAGTCGGTGTGCTGGCCGCAGCGCTTCCCGCGCGCGCCCAGAACCCCCCGCCGGCAGCCGCTTCAGCTGCGGACGACGACTGCTTTCTCTTCAGCGCCAAGCCGCTGCTCAGTCCGCTGAAGAACCAGACGGTCTTCGGTG
>JAEUIG010000474.1 GCA_016795125.1 Planctomycetaceae bacterium
GGCAAGACCACGACCATCCTGAGCACAGCGAGCCGATGACTGGCCATCAGCCGACGCTGCATGAGCTCGAACACCCGGCTTTGGCGACGCATAGCCACTCCCGCGACATTCCCACCGGCGGACATCCGGCCGACAAATACCTGCCGTTCGTGTGGAGTTGTTTCTTCTACATCCTGATCTGCAACCTCCTGGGGGCGGTGCCGTTCCTCGGGTCGGCGACCGGTTCAATTGCGGTGACTGGGGCACTGGCTGTCACCGCGTTTCTCGCGACATATGTCTACGGAGCGCAGATTCACGGGGCCGGCGGATTCTGGCTGGCGCTCGTGCCCGGGATTGATGCACCTGCGGCGCTCAAGATGCCACTGGTCATCATGATGTTTATCATCGAGGTCGTCGGCTTCTTCATCAAACACGCCGTGCTGGCGATTCGATTGTTCGCCAACATCATGGGAGGCCACACCGTCCTGGGCGTCATCCTGGGCTTCATCGGGATGGTCGCCAATCACGGAGTCTGGTGGATCGTGACTCCGGGCAGCATCGCCGGCCAGGTCGGAATCAGCCTGCTGGAACTGCTGGTCGCCTTCATCCAGGCGTACGTCTTTGTGTTTCTGGCAACCATCTTCATCGGAATGTCGCTGCACGAGCATTGACCGGCGCGGGCGGGCCTGTCTGCCCCGCGTCTCACCGATACCACGTCAACCACGGAATCGAGCAGGAGAACCTCAAGTGAACCGTTTTGTGCATCTGTGTGGATTGATCGTCGGGGCGCTGGCCCTGATGGCGGCCCCGGCCCTCGCCCAGGAAGGCGCGGGAACTTCGATCAGCTTTTCGCCGTCGTTCGGCGCCGGCATCATCATCCTCGGCGCCGGCTTCGGCATCGCCCGGATCGGTGCTGCGGCCGTCGAGAGCATGGCCCGTCAGCCGGAAGCCGCCGGCGACATCCGCGGCGGCATGATTCTCGCCGCAGCCCTCATCGAAGGTGCGACGTTCTTCGCCCTGATCGTCTGCATCATCGCCCTGTTCGCCTAGTCGTCGGAACGACCCGGTGAGCCGTTCGTCGTCCGCGCGACGACGTGACTGCCGCCGGCGACTCCGTTGCGGGTTTTACGCGCCATGACTGGTTTTCACGTACGCTCGATCTGCCTGTCGCTGTTCGCCGCGATGTTTCTCCTCGCGGCGCGCAGCGGACTTGCGCAGGAACATCCGGAGCCGGCGCATCCGCCGGCCGCCGCAGCCGAACCGGCCGAAGCGCACCACGAAGCTCATGGCGCGGTGGACTACAACAAGCCGCCGTTGCCGGGATTTGCTCCCGGCCTGATGACCTTGTTTGTCTATTCGCTGGTTCTGTTCACCATCTTCCTGGTCGTCGCCCGTTCGATGGTCTGGAAGCCGCTGATCAGTGCGCTGGACGAGCGCGAAGGGCGCATTCTGGCCGCACAGGTCGAAGCAGAACACGCGAAAACGGAAGCGGCCCGGCTGCTCGCGGCGCACGACGCCAAGATGGCCGAGGTCCAGGAACAGGTGAAGGGCATCGTCGCGCAGGCCCGGCAGGCTGCCGATGCGGAAAAGGCGCAGATCATCGCCTCCGCCGAAGCCGAGGCCAAGGCCCTGCGCGACCGCGCGGTTGCCGAAATCCGGCAGGCGCGCGACGAAGCCATGTCAGGCCTGCTGGCGACTGTCGACCGGCAGGTGGGATTGGCGACCGAACACGTGCTCGGTCACCGGTTGAACTAGTTGTTATTCCCCGAGCCGCGGGTTGATCCCCGTGGTCCGACGAGCGACATGAACAATCTCCAAAGCAAAATGCCTGGGCTGCGAACTGCGGCGATGCTCGTCATCGCTGTGGCATCGTGGTTGTTTGTCGCCGCCGCGTCAGCACAAGAACCGCACGCGCACGACGAAGCCGGCGCGCACACTCATGCCGCCGGAGACGCCGCAGACGCGGGTCACGACCCTGCCGCAGAAGCGGCCCATGACCCTGCC
Source organism: Planctomycetaceae bacterium (assembly GCA_016795125.1). GTDB lineage: Bacteria > Planctomycetota > Planctomycetia > Planctomycetales > Planctomycetaceae > JAEUIG01. The sequence goes on from JAEUIG010000474.1 coordinate 1,984, forward strand.
GCCGAACATGGTGGCGAGCATGGACCTGCCGGATTGGCCGACGACCTCCCCCTGTGGGGCATCGTGGCCTTTATCGGTTTCCTTTTCGCGGTCAAGAAACTGGGCTGGGGGTCGTTTACCTCGGGCATGGCCGGACGCGAGGCCGAGGAGCAGCGGCTGATTGATGAAGCGGAGGAACTGCGGCGGCAGGCGGCCGACAGGTTGCGGACGCATCGCGGGCAGATGGAAGCGCTGGACGAGCACGTTCGTGCCGTCATCGCCGAAGCCAACCGCGACGCCGATCACACCCGCAGCGAAATCCGTGCGGTCGCCGATCGCGAAGCGTCAAACGCACGCGCACGCGTCGATCTCGAAATCAGCCGCGTGAAGGACCAGACGCTGAGCGAACTGTTCGAGCACTTCACGCAGCGGGTCATCGACGCCACGCCGCAGAAGCTGAGCGGCGGAATGGGCCCGGCCGAGCAGGACAAGCTGATCGACGACGCACTGGCGGGATTTGCCGCCGGACAGCAGCAGCGAGTTTAGCGGGAAGCCGCAGGCGACCACCGATGGCCAACGACCAACCCAAATCCCGACCCGACCACGTGCTGGAAGATCCCAGCGCGAAGGCCGTTGCGCAGATGTACGCCGAGGCGTTTCTCGACGCCGCCGGCGGCGCCACGTCCGAAGCCCTCAACGAGTTCACGTCGTTTGTCGACGACGTCCTCGACAGGTTTCCCGATTTCAACCGTCTCCTCACCAGCGAAGTCACCGGACGCGAAGACAAGCTGGCGTTGATCGAACGCGTCGTTGCGAAGCGTGCGACGCCGCTGTTCGCCAACTTTCTCCGCGTCCTCGCCCGCCACGAGCGCCTCGACCTGCTGCCGCTCATCCTGGGCGAAGCCTGGCTCGAATTCGAACACCGCAGCGGCAAACGCCGCGTCACGGTCCGCTCGGCGCAGGCGCTCACCGAAGCGCAGCTCAATCGCGTCAGATCACAGCTGGTCGCCTCACTGCCGTACGAGCCGATCCTGCTCCCCGTCGTCGACGCCAGCCTGATCGGCGGGCTCGTCATTCAGGTCGGCGACACCGTGAACGACGGCTCCGTCCGCACACGACTTAAAAACCTTGGCAATCGCCTGAAAGAGAAGTACGTCCATGAAATTCAAAGCGGACGAAATCGCTTCAGTCATTCAGAAGGAAATTGAAGACTTCCAGGGTCAGATGCAGACCTCGGAAGTCGGTCGCGTCGTCGAAGTCGGCGACGGGATCGCGCGCGTCGTGGGGCTCAGCTCCGCGATGGCCGGGGAGATGGTGCAGTTTTCGAGCGGCACCATGGGCATGTGCTTCAACCTCGAAGAAAACTCCGTCGGTATCATCATCCTCGGCGACTACCTCCAGATTCTGGAGGGAGACGAGGTCAAGACCACCGGCGAACTGCTCTCCGTCCCCGTCGGCGAAGCCATGATCGGCCGCGTGGTCGATCCCCTCGGCAACCCGCTCGACGGCAAGGGGCCGATCGTCACCCCGCACCGCCGCCCGCTCGAAACCGTCGCGCCGGGCGTCGCCGGTCGCCAGCCGGTCAAGGAGCCATTGCAGACCGGCATCAAGGCCGTCGACGCCATGACTCCCGTCGGCCGCGGCCAGCGCGAGCTGATCATCGGCGACCGCAAGACCGGCAAGACGGCGATCGCCGTCGATACGATCATCAATCAGAAGGGTGGCGACGTCATCTGCGTGTACGTCGCCTGCGGGCAGCGCGCCTCGACCGTCGGCACGATCGTGGAAGCCCTCAAGGCGGCCGGCGCGATGGACTACTCCATCGTCGTTTCCGCCACCGCCTCGGACCCGGCCCCGCTGCAGTACATCGCTCCCTACGCGGGAGCCGCGATGGCCGAGTACTTCATGTACCAGGGCAAGCACACCCTGTGCGTCTACGACGACTTGACGAAGCAGGCCCAGGCCTACCGCCAGTTGTCGCTGCTGATGCGGCGTCCTCCCGGCCGCGAAGCCTATCCCGGCGACGTGTTCTACTGCCACTCCCGCCTGCTGGAGCGGGCCGCCAAGCTCAGCAGTGAACTCGGCGGCGGGTCAATGACGGCCCTGCCGATCATCGAAACGCTCGAAGGCGAAGTGTCCGCCTACATTCCGACCAACGTGATTTCGATCACCGACGGTCAGATCTACCTGGAGCCGGACCTGTTCTTCGCCGGCGTGCGTCCCGCCATCAACGTCGGCATCTCCGTGTCCCGCGTCGGCGGCAACGCCCAGACCAAGGCCATGAAGAAAATCGCCGGCTCACTGCGGCTCGACCTCGCCGCCTTCCGCGAACTCGAAGCATTCGCGCAGCTCGGCACGGAACTCGACAAGGCCACCCAGCAGCAGCTCGATCGCGGCTACCGCATGGTCGAACTGCTCAAGCAGCCGCAGTACCGGCCGCTGCACTTCGCCGACCAGGTCATCTCCATCTACGCAGGGACAAAGGGTTACTTCGACAAGGTCCCGGTCAGCGACGTGTTCGACGCCGAACAGCTGCTGTTGCAGTTCATGCGTGAGGAAAAGAGCGAAGTCCGCAACGCGATCATCAACAGCAAGGAGCTGTCGTCGGAAACCGAAGCCGGCCTCAAGAGCGCGCTGGAAGAGTTCAACAAGCGCTACGCGGCATCGCATGCGAAGAAGGAGCCGGCGCTGGTAACCGCGTGACGGGAATTCGCCCGAATGACATATGCCGCGCCAAAGTCCGGGAATTGATTCAGGATTTGGAAGAGGCGGGCTTCATCAATCGCGGAGGCAAAGGGTCGCATCGTAATTTCGTCCATGAGCGAGTGTCGCGTCCGGTTACAATTTCGGGGAAGCCGGGAGACGATGCCCGCCAGTACCAGGAACGAGCTGTCCGCGCAGCGATCGAGGAGTCACGGCGATGAGCCCTGCAGCGAACTATGTAAAAATTGTGGAGTGGTCCGACGACGATCAGTGCTTTGTCGGGAGTTGTCCGGGACTGTTCTACGGCGGCTGTCATGGCGCAGATGAGCGGGTGGTGTTCGAAGAGTTGATTGAACTTGTTGAGGATACGATCAAGTTGTACCAGCAGGACGGGCGAACCTTGCCGCCACCAACTGCTGGCCGGGACTTCGCGAACAAGATGTTGACCGTTGCGTAGGTGAAGTCAACGATTTGGTGGACGGCGTTCGTGCCCTGTGGCAGTCCCGAGCGCAAATGATTTCCTTCGCGTATACGCATGAGAAGGCACGAACGGATTTCGGGATTCAATCCCACGTGACGGTTCGCCCGGAGCGTCGTCCCTGAATCCCGAATCCCCAGTACTGAATCCTCACATTCGATGGCTAAAGCGCGAGCACTCGTCAAACGCCGCAAGGCGGTCCGGAACATCCGCAAAATCACGCGGACCATGGAATTGATCGCCACCGCGCGATTCAAGAAGGCCATGGACCGCGCCACGCAGGCCGCTGCCTACACCAGGAAAATCAACGAGATCGTCGCCGACCTGGCGAAGGCCAACCTGTCGTTCTCGCATCCCCTGCTGCAGAAGCCGGCGGAAGAGAAAAACGTCACGCTGCTGGTCCTCACGTCCAATCGCGGGCTGTGCGGCGGGTACAACGGCGGCATCCTCCGCGCGGCGCGCGCCCGGCTCCGCGAACTGGAGGCCGAAGGCAAGCACGTCACGCTCGAGGTCAGCGGCAAACGCGGGCAGGCGTTCTTCAAGTTCGAAGGCACGCCGATCAGCCAGGCCTATTCCCAGTTCGAGGACAAGCCCGGCTTCGACGAAGTGAACGCGATCGCCAGCCGCTACGTCGGGGATTTCCTGGCCGGCCGTCTGCACCGCCTCGATGTGGCGTATCAGAAATTCCAGTCGGCCGCGCGTCAGGGACCCGCGGTTGAGACGCTGCTGCCCATTGGCGACCTGGCCTCGGGCGCGGGCGAGACATCCTCCGGCCGGCCGATCGACTACGAATTCCTGCCGACCGCTCAGGAAATCCTGGACGAGATCGTGCCCGCGGCGTTCAAGGCACGCTTCTTCAAGGTGTTCCTCGACGCGGCCGTCGGCGAACAGATCGCCCGCCGCGTCGCGATGAAGGCCGCCACGGAAAACGCGGACGAAATGATCCGCGACATCTCGATGAAGTACAACCGCGCCCGTCAGACACAAATCACCAGCGAGCTGGCGGAGATTATCGGAGGGGCGGCGGCGTTGGAGTAGGAGTTAGGAGTTAGGAGAGCGGCATGCGTGTCGCGAGTCATCGAGATCTGCTTGTGTGGCAGAAGGCGATGGATCTCGTCACCGCGTGCTACAAGTTGACGGCGAGATTCCCGAAGACAGAACAGTACGGACTGACATCGCAGACTCAGCGGGCGGCCGTTTCGGTTCCCGCGAATATTGCTGAAGGGAAGGGACGTGCGTCAACTGGCGCTTACTTGCAACACTTAAGCATTGCCGCCGGATCGTTGGCGGAACTCGATACCCATTTGGGAGTCGCACAGCGACTCAATTACGTCGACGAATCCGAAGTCTCGAAAATCACAGAACAACTTGAGGAAGTCGGGAGAATGCTGACAGGGTTAAGAAAGTCCCTCGAATCCGGACCTAATTCCTAACTCCTAGCTCCTAACTCCTCTCTCCATCGCGAGAGGACAATCAACGCACCATGGCCACCGCCACCGCAACCAACATCGGCCGCGTCACCCAGGTCATCGGATCGACGTTTGATGTCGAGTTCTCCGAGGAGAACCTGCCGGAAATCTACAACGCCATCAAGGTCGACAAGCAGATCAAGGGCATTCACCTCAAGGTGACCGGCGAAGTGCAGCAGCACCTCGGCGGCGGACGCGTCCGCTGCGTCGCCCTCGGCTCGACCGACGGCATGGTCCGCGGCATGGAAGTCGAAGACACCGGCGGCCCCGTGAAAGTGCCCGTCGGCAAGGAGACCCTCGGCCGCGTGTTCAACGTGCTCGGCGAGCCCATCGACGACCGCGGTCCGGTCAACGCCACCGAGTACTGGCCCATCCATCGTGATCCGCCGAAGCTCACCGACCTGTCGTCCAAGACCGAAGTGTTCGAGACCGGCATCAAGGTCGTCGACCTGTTGACGCCCTTCGTCCGCGGCGGCAAGGCCGGGCTGTTCGGCGGGGCCGGTCTCGGCAAGACCGTCATTCTCCAGGAACTGATCGCCCGTATCGCCCGCGAGCACGGCGGCTTCTCGGTGTTCGCCGGCGTCGGCGAGCGGACCCGCGAAGGCAACGATCTCTGGCTCGAAATGCAGGAAGCCAAGATCGGCGACACCGGTCGTTCGGTCATCGAGCAGACCTGCATGGTGTTCGGTCAGATGAACGAGCCGCCCGGCGCGCGTCTCCGCGTCGCCCTCTCCGGCCTGACGATGGCCGAATGGTTCCGCGACGCCACCGGCTCCGACACCCTGCTGTTCATCGACAACATCTTCCGCTTCTCGCAGGCTGGTTCGGAAGTGTCCGCGCTGCTCGGGCGTATGCCGAGCGCCGTCGGTTACCAGCCCACGCTGGGCACCGAGCTGGGCCAGCTCCAGGAGCGGATCACCTCCACCAACAAGGGCGCCATCACGTCGGTGCAGGCCGTGTACGTGCCGGCCGACGACCCGACCGACCCCGCTCCGGCGACCGCCTTCAGCCACCTGGACGCGTTCATCTACCTGGAACGCAAGATCTCGGAAAAGGGCATTTATCCCGCCATCGATCCGCTGGCTTCGTCGAGCCGCGTGCTCGACCCGCAGGTCGTCGGCGAGCACCACTATCGGGTCGCCCGCCGCGTCCAGCAGATTCTCCAGAGGTACCGCGAACTGCAGGACATCATCGCCATTCTCGGCGTGGAAGAACTGAGCGAAAGCGACAAGAACGTCGTCAATCGTGCCCGCCGCATCGAGCGCTTCCTGTCACAGCCGTTCTTCGTGGCCGAGGCGTTCACCGGCAAGGCCGGAAAGTTCACGTCCCGCGAAGAAACGATCCAGTCGTTCGAAGAAATCTGCGACGGCAAGTGGGATCATCTGCCGGAGCGTGCGTTCCTCTACGTCGGTGGAGTCCAGGAAGCGGCCGAACAGGCCAAGAAGATGCAGGACTAGGCGGGTCGATGGTTTATGGTTGATGGTCGATCGGCACTTTGCTGTCGACGAACGGTCAGCCCTGTGCGCAAGTCTTGTCGATCAACGATCAACCATAAACGATCAACGCTGTCATGATTGCCGCCACCCAACTCCGACTCGTCCTCGTGACGCCCGAGACGACGCTCGTCGACGCGCCGGCGACGTCGATCGTCGCACCCATGTTTGACGGGCAGCTTGGAATCCTCCCCGGCCGCACGCCCGCCGTCGGGCGTCTGGGAACCGGAGAACTGCGGTTTCAGGGCGAGGGGGGCGAGCAGCGCTACTTCATCGATGGCGGCTTTCTGCAGATCAAGGGCAGCGTCGTGACGGTCCTCACTCACGAGGCCAGGCCCGTTTCCAGCATCGATCTCGGCGCCGCCGAGCAGGCCCTGCAGCAGGCCAACGGCCTCGTTGCCAGGACCGACGAAGAGGCGGCCTCCAAGCTGCACGCCCAGCAGCGCGCACGCCGCATGATCGCCCTCCGACGCGGCCGCTGACCGACAGCCCCGTCGGCGGACGCTGACGCGCGGCGGGATGCTGGCCCGCGGCGTTGCGTCGTCTGTCTGTCACCGCCGGCCCGGTCCACCTGACCGTCAAACTTCCCGCAGTTTCGCACCCCGCCCGGCACGGCGCGGCAAATTCTGCCGGTCGGAACTCCCACGCGGGCCACGGGCGTCCAGCAGTCCCGGACACAGACCGCCGATCCCGTTTGTTTCATGACGCATTTCTGCTCCGGTCGAAGAATGGGATGGACCCCGTGACCGTCGCTGTCAACGGGCCTCTGGTTCATCTCTGATCTTGAGCGACCGGCTCGGACGCCGCCCCGCCTCTCGCACATGGCTCGGTCCAGCAGCACTATGCGCACTTCAATCGCGCCGGAAGACACGTCCGCAGAATCATCCGCCCCCTGGCTGGAAGTCCGCCGCGGCCGGACCCGTGCTCCCCGCCGGGACATCAACGGCCGCCGCTTCCTGATCGGCGCCGGCAGCAACTGCCAGCTCCAGCTCGGCGGCGCCGATATGCCGATCCTGCACAGCATCCTGTTGATCGAAGAAGACGGAGCGCACATCGACGCCGTCGTCCCGTCTCCGCAGCTCATGGTCAACGGCCGCCCCCAGCGGTCGGTCGATCTCCAAGACGGCGACGTGTTCAACATCGGCAAGTTCGAATTCCAGGTCCACGTCCCGCATCCGCACGCCGCCATTCAGGCCGCCCCGCGCGCGGAGCTGCCCATCCCGCAGACGGCGACCGAACTGGAGCAACTTTCCGCGACGGAACTGGTCGCGCTGATCGAAGCCGAGCAGCAGCAGGCGGACGACCTCGAAACCGCCCGCCTCAACGGCGCCCGCGCCCTCCTCGACGCGGCCCAGCGGGCCGCTGCAAGCGCCGCGGTCGATGCCGGCTCGTCTGGCGAGTTCGTCCTCAGCTTCCCGCAACCGGCGTTCGCAGCGACGAATGTCGAACAACCGGCGACGGAAGACGCCGTTGCCCAGGCGGCGCGTCGCGCCTCCTAGGCGAGCCACGCGGCGTCAGTCCCCGGCATAACCCAGGCGACGCTCAACCGCAGCGGGCGCGCCGTCCTGCTCCCGGCCGTTGCATCCCCGTGGCGGGGTCACTAGAATCCGCGCTCAGAATTCAAATGCGCAGCCGTTGCGCTCAGACCATACGCACAGGCCCGCCGACTGGCGGACCGGAGAACTGGAGTTGGTGGAGTGACTCTCGATCGCAGCCTCAAAGGGAAGGGCCGGCTTGGTCGCGCCCGCGGCGTGCTCTCCCGCGATGAGCGCATTGCCAAGATGCGCGAAGAGGACCGCTTCCCCGAGGGACGCAGCCCCTTCGGGCTCCCGAAGATCCGCGTCGCCAAGATCTCGACCGGCAAGAAGAAGAAGGCCAAGGACGAGACTGCCGAAGGTGCCGCTGGCGCCGCCGCTCCCGCCGCGGATGCCAAGGGCGCCGCCGCCAAGCCGGCTGCCAAGCCCGCCAAGAAGTAGGGCATCCCGCTTGCGGTTTCGCAGCCGGATTCCGCAGGAGCGCGCACCCCGTGAAACGACGGTGCGCGCATGATGCTCTCCGCCGGCACGCTCCTCTACCGCCGCGCCGCCGGCGGACTGCAAGTCCTGCTGGTCCACCCCTCCGGCAACTACAACCGCCGCGCCCCCTGGAGCATCCCCAAGGGGCTGGTGGACGCCGGCGAAGACGCCGAGCAGACGGCCCGTCGCGAAACCCTCGAAGAGACCGGGGTCATTGCCGGTCCGCTGCACTCGCTCGGCGACATGCAGTACACAAAGAGCCGCAAGCGCATCGAATGCTTCGCCGGCGAAGCGCCTGCCGATTCCCAGCCCCGCTGCGCCTCCTGGGAAGTCGACCGCGCCGAGTTCCTGCAGATCGACGAAGCCCGCCAGCGAATTCATCCCGAACAGGCCGTCTTCATCGACCGGCTATTAGACTGGATCGCCAAACAGGGATCGTAGGAGAAGGCTGAGCGACGAATGGCGTGAGGCCAGCGGCGCTCACACTGATCCAGGTCCGAAGGACCGGCACGATTTAGCCGGCGGCGTAAGCCGCCGGTATCGGTCGCTGCCAAAAGGAGAGCCCCGAAGGGGCGACACGCTGTCGGGTGTCGCCCCTTCGGGGATTTTCAGTTCGCTTTCTCGCCATCCGTGGGCTGACGCCCACGGCTACGTCGTGCCGCCACTTCGTGGCTGCAACGGCCCGGCCACCAAGCCAAAATCCAAAATCGAAAATCCCTACGCCCACTCCTTAATCGGATGGCTCTCGATCAACTGCACTGGCCGGCCGTCCGGGGCTGTTGCGATCAGGTCCAGCGGCAGGCCGATCTTCTGATAAATCGTCGCCGCCACGTTCTCCGAGTAGTACTCGTGGCTGATCGGTTTGCTTCCCTCGTCGTCCGTGGCCCCCAGCACTGCTCCTCCCGGAATGCCCGCTCCGGCCAGCACGACGAACCCGGCGCTCGCCCAGTGATCGCGTCCGCTGGCACTGTTAATCTGCGGCGTGCGGCCGAAATCGGTGAGCCAGACGACCAGCGTGGAATCCAGCAGCCCGCGGTCTTCCAGGTCGGCCAGCAGCGCCGGCAACCCCTGGTCAATCGGCGGCAGCCGCGTCCCTTTCAGTGATGCAAAGTTGTTCTGGTGCGTGTCCCAGCCCGGATCGGTGATGGTCACGAACCGCACGCCCGCCTCGATCATTCGCCGCGCCAGCAGGCAGCTTTGACCAAAACGATTGCGACCGTACTTGTCGCGGAGTTCCGCCGGCTCCTCGTCCAGTTTGAACGCCTGTTTCGTTCCGGGGGCGGTGATCATGTTGAACGCCGCCGCGAAATTCTGATCCAGCGCGTTGAACGCCGCCGGCTGAAGTTCCGCGCTCCGCTGCAGATCGTCGATTCTCGCCAGCATCCGCTGGCGGCGATCCATCCGTTCGCCCGGAACCGTCGTCGGCGGCGTGATGTCGCGGACGACGAAGCCGTCGGCGGCCGGATCGGCGTTGATCTCAAACGGCCCGTGTTCCAGCCCGAGCACGCCCGGCATGCCGCCGCCGAATCGGTGGTCCATGCTGGTCCCCAGCTGCACGAACGGCGGCAGCGGTGACTTGAACCCCTTGTTCCAGCTCACGACCGAGCCGAACGTCGGATAGTGCAGGCCCGGATTGAACTTGCGTCCCGACATCACGACCTGGTCGGCAATGCCGTGGCTTCCGTTTTCCGGGTTCCAGCTACGCAGCAGGGCGTAGCGGTGCAGATTGCTCGCCAGGTTCGGAATCGCGTCGGCGAACTGCACGCCGGGAACAGTCGTACTGACGACCCCGAACTCCCCCTTCACGCTGAGCGGGGCCAGCGGCTTGGGATCGAACGTGTCGTGGTGGCTGGTCCCGCCATGCGTCCAGATGACGATGCAGTTCCGGTCAACCAGCGGCGATTCGTTGCCTCGCGCCTGTCGGGCCGCGAGGAAACTCGGCAGGGTCACTCCCAGACCGCCGAGGGCGCCCACTTGCAGCAGGCTGCGACGCGACACGCGCTCGCAGTCCCGGAGGGTCGTCGAGAGAAAATCCAGCATCGGTCAGGCTCCGCGTCTCGAGTCCGAAGTCCGTTCGGCTCCAGTGCATTCGCACACAGGCCTTAATTCTAGCCCACGCAGACGATGGCCCGCAACTCATATCAGCCAATGTTGACGCGATCCCTGACCCCGCAATGGCACCCGGTCACTGCTTACGCAATAATGCCTGCTGATGCGTCACGGACTGACCAGTCAGGAACAGGGCTGATGAACTCCACGCGGACCGCATTTCTCGCCATCGTCTGGTTCGGTATGTCGGTCGCCTGCGCCGACGATGCCATCCATGTGGTCACCCCGACCACCGTCACGCTGCACGGCCAGTTTTCCCGGGCACAACTCCTCGTGCGCGCCGGCGACTCCGACGAGCGGCAGACGCCCGATCTCACGCACGCCGCCGCCTACACCACGTCTGATCCCGCGATCGTCAGCGTCGACGACCATGGTCGCCTGCTGGCCGTCGGCAATGGTCCGGCGACGGTCTCCGTCGCCATCGGCAACCGCGTTCAGGCCGTCCTCGTCAACGTCGCCGGGATCGATCCCTCCCTGCCTCCCGATTTCGACGGCTCCGTACAACCGCTTCTCAGCCGCTACGGCTGCAATGCCGGGGCCTGTCACGCCAGCCAGTTCGGCAAGGGGGGCATGATCCTGTCCGTGATGGGATACGACCCGTCGATGGACCACGCGGCGCTGGTGCGGGACCGGACCGGACGTCGCATCAATGTTCTGGAACCGGAGCAGAGCCTGCTGCTCAAAAAGCCGACGATGCAGGTCGCCCACGGCGGCGGCCTGCGACTGAAAAAATCGTCCCCCGATTACGACCTGCTGGTCGAATGGATTCGCGGCGGCGCGCCGGGTCCCCGCGCGGAGGCTCCCCGCGTCACCGGACTCGATGTCACCCCCGCACGGCGCCTCGCCCAGCCCGATGAGACCCAGCAGTTGCAGGTCATCGCCCGCTACAGCGACGGCTCCTCGCGCGACGTCACCTGCTGGGCGCGGTTCGACTCGCTCGACGATGCGGTGCTCAACGTCGATCCCGCCGGGCTCGTCACCGTGGCTGGCCGGGGTCAGGCCCCCGTCATGGTCCGCTTCCAGGGACAGGCATCGATCGCGCTCTTCTCCGTCCCCTATGGGCCGGCGCCGCAATTGACCGGCTGGCAGAACAACAACTTCATCGACGAGCACGCCGAGCGCAAATTCCGCGAACTCGGCATCGAACCCTCTCCGCTCTGCGATGATGCCACCTTCCTCCGCCGCGCCTGGCTGGATGCCATCGGCACCCTGCCGTCGCCGGAAGCAGCGACCGCCTTCCTGAACGACGCCGATCCGCAGAAACGCACGCGCCTCATCGACCGGCTGCTCGGTCTCACCGGCGATCCGCTGCTCGACGTTCACAATGATGCGTACGCCGCCTGGTGGACGCTCAAATGGTCGGACCTGCTCCGCAATACGAGCGACGGCCAGGCGACCGACGAGCAGCGGATGTGGGCGATGCACAACTGGCTGAAGGACGGCCTGCGCACCAACCGTCCGCTCGACCAGATGGTCCGCGAACTCATCACCGCCAAAGGCTCGATCTTCTCCAGCGGACCGGCCAGCTATTACCGCATCTTCAACAACTCGTCCGATCTGGCCGAAGCAACGGCGCAACTGTTTCTCGGCGTGCGCCTCCAGTGCGCGAAGTGCCACCACCATCCCTTCGAGAAGTACGCCCAGGACGACTACTACAGCTTCGCCGCGTTCTTTGCCCGCGTCGGCAACAAGAGCAGCGAGGAGTTCGGCCTGTTTGGCGGCGAGCAGGTCGTGATGGTCCGCTCCGGCGGCGAGGTCGGGCATCCCAAAACCGGCGCTATCCTCCCGCCGCGGCCGCTGGAGGGACAACCCGTCGATCATCCCATCGATCGCCGCATCCCGCTCGCGACCTGGCTGACGGCCGCGGACAACCCGTTTTTCGCGCGGTCCATCGCCAATCGCTACACCGACTACCTCCTCGGACGCGGCCTCGTGGAACCGGTCGACGACCTCCGGGCGACCAACCCCGCCACGAATCCCGAACTGCTCGATGCACTCGCCGCACACTTCACCGGCAGCGGGTTCGACCTCAAGCAGCTCATCCGGGCGATCATGACGTCGCGGCTCTACCAGCTCGATTCCCAGCCGACCGAGAGCAACGCCTCCGACGAAAAGTTCTACAGCCACTACAAAGTCAAGCGGCTGCCGGCGGAACCTCTGCTCGACGCCATCGACGCCGTTACCGGTGTGCAGACGAAGTTCAAGAGCCTGCCGCTCGGCACACGAGCCGTCGAACTCCCGGACGCGGAGTATCCCGACTACTTCCTCAATGTCTTCGGCAAGCCGCGGCGCGTCAGCGTGTGTGAGTGCGAACGTGCCCCGGATGAGAACCTCGTGCAGGCGCTGCACACGCTCAACGGCGACACGATCGCGACGAAATCTGCCGACGCGAAAGGCCGCATCGCACAGCTCATCGCCGCCGGAAAGACGGATGACGAGATCACGTCCGAACTGTATCTGCGCGGCCTGTCGCGGCCGCCCACCGACGCCGAACTCGCCGCCGCCCGCGAGTTCCTCACGCTCAGCGCCAACCGCCAAGAAATCTTTGAAGACATCCTCTGGGCGCTGCTGAACTCGAAAGACTTCCTGTTTGTGCATTAGTAGTCCGCTCGCTCCGCGAGCGGAGTCAAACGGCGCCTGATGTGACCTGACCGATGAATGCTCACGCGATCGGCTCGCGGAGCGAGCCGACTACCTTACGAAGCGCATACGAATGAATCCCGCGACACGGTCGATGGCTGCAATGGCGATTCTGTTCGCCTGCTCACACTCCGCCCACGCGCAAACCTCCTATCCCATGCTCATGGCGCTCAAGCCGGGCGCCGTCCAGGCCGGCCAGACGGCCGAACTGCAACTGGAGTCGCGCTACAGCATGTTCGGCGCGTACCAGGTGCTTGTTTCCGGAACAGGCGTCACCGGCGAAATCGCCACGCCGATGGAACCCGGCGCCGACGGCAAGAATCCCGATCTGTCGAAAATCAGCGTCCGCTTCACCGCCGCTCCCGAAGCCGAGCCCGGCGTGCGCGACTTCCGCATTGCTGGTCCGACCGGTCCCAGCACCGTCGGTCAACTCGTCGTCGTCAGCGACCCGGTCGTGGTCGAGTCCGAGAACAACGACACTCCGGACGCCCGCACGCCGACTGCCTGGCCCGCCGCCCTGTGCGGGACGATCGAGAAGGCCGAAGACGTCGACTGCTTCCGCTTCTCGATCACTGAACCGACCGTGATGCAGTTCCACTGCCGCGCCATGCGGCTGGAAGACCGCATCCATGACCTGCAGGCTCACGTCGATCCGATCCTCACGATCAAGAATGCACAGACGGGTTCAACAGTCGCCGCCGCCGACAACAACTACGCTGCCGACCCGTTCCTCAGCGCGCCGCTTAACACCGGCGAATACTGGCTCGAAATCCGCGATGTCCGCTACCAGGGGAACGAGCACTGGACCTATGTGGTCGAGATGCACAACCGGCCGTTCGTGACGCAGGTCTTTCCGCCCGGCATTGCCGCAGGTCAGCCGGTCGAACTCCAGCCGGTCGGTTTCAATCTGTCAGACGCCGCGCCGCTCCCCATGCCGCCGGTGGCCGAACTCGGCGAGCAGGTCGCGCTGCTGAAACTCGGTGAGACGGTGCTCAATCCGGTGGAACTCGAAGTCAGCGACCTCCCGCAGGTCCTCGAAACTCCCGCACCGAACAACGCACCCGCCGAAGCTCAGCTCGTCACTTCGCCGTGCGGCATCAGCGGTCGACTCGAAGCCGATTCGGACATCGATTGCTTCGCCATCGACGCGAAGTCCGGCGAGCGATTCAACGTCGACGTCATGGCGCGGCGGCACTGGTCGGCGGTTGATTCCGTGATCCGCATTCTGAATGCGGACGGCGGCGCTCTCGTCGAAAACGACGACTTCGCACGCTGGGGACTGAGAAACTCGCAGGACTCGGCCGTTGAGGGTTGGACGGTCCCCGCCGACGGCCGCTACATCGTCGAGATGCGCGACGCGCATGCCCGGGGCGGCTCCCCCTTCGTGTACTACCTGAAGATCACCCCCGCGCGGCCTGACTTCGAACTGAAGATCGACACCGACAAAACCTGGGTCACTCCCGGAACGTGCGCCGCAATCTTCGTTCGCGCCCGGCGCATCAACGGCTTCGAGGGGCCGATCGACCTGCACATCGACGGCCTGCCCGCCGGCTGCACCGCGCACTGCGGCCGCATTCTCCCCGGCAGCGCCACCGACGGCTGCATCATTCTGGAAGCCGCCGCGGACGCCGCCATGGGCGCGACCAACGTGACGATCACCGGAAGTGTTGCCGGCGAAGACGGTCAGACGACAACGCACACCGCCGTGCCCTTCCAGGAAACCTACATGCCCGGAGGTGGACGCAACCACGTGCCGGTTGAGACGCACACAGTCGGCGTCGGCAAGCTGTCCGATCTCAAGGATGTCGTCCTCAACACCTACGACCTGCGATTGAAGCCCGGCGAGTCGAAGCGGGTCGACGTCACGTTGACGCGTACCGAGGGCTTCGCCCAGAACGTCACGCTCGACGTGCTGTTCCAGCACCTGGGGAGCATCTACGGCAATTCCCTGCCGCCGGGAGTGTCGATCGACGCCAAGAACAGCACGCTGCTGCTCAGCGGCGCCGAATCGCAAGGTTACCTCACTCTCACCGCCGACCCGTCGGCCAAGCCGGTCGAATCGCAGTTGTGCTGTGTGATGGCGAACGTCTCCATCAACTTCGTCATGAAGGCCACGTACGCCAGCCGCCCGCTGCGCATCAGCATCGACGCACCCTGACACAACGACGACCTTTCCCACCAGAGCCGCACCACACCCTCTCTGGGCTACTAACGATCAGGGTCTTGCCGTCTTGCGCAAATCTCAGGGACCGCAAATCCACCGGAAACTGTAATAGGCCCGGCGTTCACGCCGGGTCGTACGACAAGCGGGTTCCGCCTGAGCCCGGTTCACCGGGCTTCTCGCTGCATTTCGCATTGAACATTGAACAGCGAGAAGCCCCGTGAACGAGGCTCAGACCAGCCGGCTCGCATCATGGAACCCGGCGTGAACGCCGGGCCTAATAGCGATCCCCCCATTGGCTGCGTCCAGCGGCCGCGCTGTTCCTCTGTGTTTCAAATTGTTTCTCAATTCGGCTCAGCCCCCCCCCACTATCTCCCCCCCGCCGACAGTCGCACATCAATCTGCGACTCCTCTCCCAGCAGTTCCACAACCATCCGTCCCGCGTCATACCGCGAATGCACCAGCACCTTGCTGGTCCGCTCCAGCTCGCTGTTGATGGCCAGCGTCTGTCCCGTCATGCCGTCGATGACTTCCAGCACAAACGCCGGACCCTGCTCCGTCGGTCCTTCGCGGGTGCGCCCCAGCGTGATCAGCACCGGCACCTGGTCGTTGGGGAACAACAGCAGATTGCAGCGCGGCATGCTGCGGCTCCAGTGTGTGCGGCTGGTCCGGTCGATGACGTAAATGGTCCCGCTCAGCGGCACGTTCGCCACGTTGCTGATGTCGTGCGTGGCCTGGCTCGACGGCGAACTGGTCACATCCTGTTCGACGTGAATCACAAACCGGTCGCGCTCGCGGATGCCCCGGATCTGGCGGGCCGCCGCCGCTTCCGCCGCCGGCGCCGCCGTCTCCCACAAGGTCTCGCCGCTCCGCGTATCGAGAATCAGCAGCCGGTTGCCGTTCAGAATCGTCGCCAGCCCCGAGCCGATCCCCGTATCGACCAGGCACCGTCCCGCACAGGGCATCGTGACGACGTACCCCGGCAGCAGCGGATCCCACAGCTTGAGTTCCGGGCTGTTCCCGTGGCTGATGAACAGCAACCGGCGACCGAAGCTCCAGCCCCGCCGGCGCTGTTCCGCCGCCGGTTCCAGGCTGCCCGTCGCCAGCAGTTCGCCGCTGCGCGGATCGAGCACGCGATACGCGACGTGGTCGACATCGAAAATGACCAGCGCCAGGTCGTCGCCGATCATTCCGTTTGGATCACCCTTCTCCAGGCCCGCGTCGAAAGGGAGGTCAGTCCGCCTCCACAGCACGTGCCCGTCGTGCGGATCGAGCGCTGTCACGGTCTCCTGCGACTGCAGGATGCAGTACTCCGGACCAAACGGCCCCAGCAGCGGTTTCTCACCCGTGCGATGCGTTGTCGGGGTCGCCGACCAGATGATCCGCCCTTCGAGCAACGACACGCCGTGGACGTCTCCCAGCCCCACAATCGGCAGGAAGTGGCCGGCATCATGGTTCGCGAAGTCTCCGGTGCGCCAGACACGCGGCGGCAGGGGCGGCAGGTCGGCCACCAGCCGGGGTTCCGCCACGTCCACGACGGACATCGAATAGTACTTCTCGGACGTTCCCTGCATGCCGCGGTTGTAGAGGGCGCGCGATCCTGACGGCAGCCGCCAGTTTTCGCGGCTGTTTGACAGCAGCGGCTCCAGCACGCGTCCGGAGCAAGGCGCATCCACCCCGCCGTCGCACATTCGTTGTTCGATCTCCGCCCGTTCGACGGTCAGCTCCGCCGGCCTGCCGTTGTCCCGGAAGTGGCCCTGCGCATCGTCCAGCAGGCGCTCGGCGTCGCGCGTCAGCCCCTGGTCCTGCCAGAGTGCGGCGAGTCGCCGTACGGCCGAACGGCGAACGCCGGCGTCGGCCTGCCTGGTTTCGCCGAGCAACAGCAGTTCGGCAGACTGATGCTGCCGCGCACTCGCAAGCAGTTGGGCTCGGTCGCAGCGCTCGACTCGCAGATCGTCCGAGCAGACGACACTTTCCGCCAGGTGCGTGAGGCAGTCCGGCGATGCGGTGCGCCCCACGCCCTGTCGCCAGACGTTCGGGTTCGCGCGCGCAAAACGCACGAGGGCCGCCGCCGCACACCGCTGCGGCTCGGCGATGTAAAGTCCCCGTGCATCCATCGCCGCGGGGATGTCCTCGACCAGGTCCGAGATCTCCACTGCTGTCTGGAGCGCGGCGGCCACGTCGTCTCCGCGCAGCTCATGCTGCATTCGCTGGAGGAGAAACCGCGCGCGTTCCTCCGGCTGCACGCACAGGCGATCAAGGTCGTTCAGCCGACGGCCCGGATCAGACCCGGCCGACAGCTCCGCGTACAGGAGTTCCCGCAACCGGCATTCGGCCGCCCGCCGTGTCCGCGAACTCGGACTGCCCTTCAGGGCCTGCCACAGCGACTGCTCCGCGGCAGCGCCGTCTCCCAGACGCAGCTCCAGTTCGCCCTTCTCCAGCCACGCCGAACTGCTGAGCGGCTGCGCGCGTCCCGCCTCCCGCAGCGAATCCAGCATCACGCCCGCCTGTGGATACACCGATACTCCTGTCGGTGAACACGCCACGATGTACTCCCCGCTGCTGATCAGGTTCCCGAGCATCGCCGGCGGCGCCGGTGACGGGAGCGCATCGAGCATCGTTCCGTCTCCGGCACGCAGCGCCACGTTGTGCGTGCGCTCCAGCCGTGGCAACAGGTCCGGCGCAACCTTTCCCGTCGTCGTGTCCAGCGTCTGGATCCGTCCCTCCGATGTCGGCAGCAGAATCGCGTTGCCGACGACAAGACCGCGGCCTGAAGGAGCGTCGATTGCCTGCTTCCAGACGAGTTCCCCGTCCGTGATGCGTCGCGCCACGCAGTTGCGCGTTCCCACCAGCAGGACGAGATCGCTGCCGATCGTCGCCGCGTATTGAGCGTCTTCCCGCAGGACCTTCCAGCACTTTCGTCCGGTTCGCAGTTCGATGCCGTGCACGTATTCGGACTGTGGCGCGAGGACGATGATTGTCTGACCCACGATGGCCGGCAGATTCGGAAACTCGGGAGTGCCGAACTCCCGGTCATAGGCCCGGGCCTTCCGCCACGGTTGAGACGGGCCGGAAACCTCCGCGTAGGCGTAGACCCATTCGAGCGCGCCGCTGCGGGCGTCCACGCCGACGATCGTTCCCAACTGGGTCGGGCAGACAACGAGCCCCCCCGCCAGCGACGGTACGCACGCCTGCCGCGCGCGCTGAGGATCGTCTGCGATCGCCGCATCGACGAGAGAAATCGGCTGCTCCCAGATGCTTGAGCCTGTCCGCGGATCGAGGGCCAGCAATGACACCAGGCTGTCCTGCTCGGCAATCGCGTACAATCGGTCATCCGAAGGCAGCGGCGGTCCGAGGAACACGCGGCCGACGGCCTCCGCTTCCCACGCCTGCGTTCCCGGCTTGCAGCCGTCGACTTCGAGTGCCAGCGCGACCAGCCGGTTCTTGACCGCCGCCGGCGCACCCGGTTCCGATTCTGCCGCCGTTTCGCACAGATCGATGCAGTACACGCGCCGTCCGTCGCTGGAGAGCATTCCCAGCACCGAGTTCTGGGCGAAGAATTCGTTGAACAATTGCGCGGCGGCCAGCGGAACGTCCGGAGTCGCCGACGATTTCGCCATCGCCTGCACTTCGGCGGCCCGCCGCGCCAGACCCGACAGGCACGGGAACTGCCACAGCAGCTCGCCGGTCCGCAGGTCGCGCGCTGCGATTCCGGAGTAATCGCGCACGAGCACCCGGCCGCCGTCGACCAGAGCGAAGTTCGCGCCCGCGCACGGCAGCCGCCGCTCATGCCGCGTCTGGAGCCAGCTCGACAGCAGGTCCGTTCCCTGCGGGTCCGGCAGAAACGCAACGGTCTGGATGTCGTCCGCAGCTGTCGCCGCCGCCGCTTCATGCGTCGCCGACCAGGCCGGATTCAGCGTGGGCAGAGTCCCCGGACATTGACGATGCGCCTCGGCGCTCCCCAGCGGCAGTCGCCAGTTCGCATCCGTATTCGCGACGTCGCCGTCCGGCGCCGCCGCGAGTTGCGCCGCAAGCTCCGCCCGCGCTCGGTCGCCCGCGTCGGGCGGACCGGCCAGCGGATGCTTGAAAAATCGCTCGTACAGCCGCGCCGCTTCCAGAAACAACCCGCGATCGAGTGCCACGATCGCCGCGTCACGCAGCGCTTCCGCGCCTGTCCGGGTGAACTCGTAGCGCCTCAGCAACTCCCGCTGCGTTTCGGGTTGATATGTCCGCTTGAACTCGATCAGCAGTCGCCGTGCGTCTCCGCCATAGAGTCGTTCGTATTCCGCCAGCACCTCGGCAGGCAGCGTGCGGAACAGTTCGGCCGCTCCGGTGCGCGCCGGAACCGGTGTGCCGCTCGCGTCCTGCCAGACGAACACGTCCGCCGGCGCGTCGAGAATCGATTGCAGTTCCGGGAGCGCGTCGTGGCCGCGATTCTTGGAAATGGCCCGCGCGGCATTCGCCAGCTCGATCGCGATCGCCCGGTCACGGACGAGATACTCGTTCAGCGACTGCCGCATCGCAGGATCGGCATTGAGAGGGGCCGGCTCGGCAACCTCCGTGAGTGCCGGCGCCGCACTCTCGGCGGCGGCGGCCGCAGGCGGTCGGTCAAGACCGCGATCCTCTCCCCCCTCCCCAGCCTTCACAGACTCGTCGGCTTGCACCGGGGGCGGCATCGCTGTCGCCGTCATCGCCGCTAAGACGATGATCGGCAGCAGCGCCGATCCCTGGCGCGCCTGCCGCGGCGTAAACATCCCTCACTCCTTTGAGAGACGAGCGCTCGCCGAAAAAAAGCGGGGGAATGTACCGATCCCCGGTTTCCCGGCCAATAGCAAAAAAACGTCGGCGAGCGGCGGGCGTCAGCCCGCTGTTATTCACTCCGCCAACAGCGTCAGCAGTTCCTCCGGAGTCGCAATCACGACTTCAGCTCCCGCCCTTTCCAGTTCCGCCCGGTCCCGGAATCCCCACAGCACGCCGACCGCCCGCATCCCGGCCCGGCGCGCCGTCTGCATGTCGATCGACGTGTCCCCCAGGTACAGCACATCCGCCGGCGACACCCCGAGTGCGTCAGCAATCTCCATGGCGCTCGCCGGATCGGGCTTCACCGGTACTCCGGCGCGCTGACCCACGACGAACAGGAACGGCCCGATCGATGCCCCCAGCGACGACGACGTCCCGGTCGCCGCGGCATCGTCGGCGCCGAAGTGCGCCGCAATGCACTCGCGCGTAAACTCGTGCGGCTTGTTCGAGAGCACCGCCAGCTTGAGTCCCCTGCGGTGCAGTCCGTCAATCAATTCAATAATTCCTGTGAACGGTCGCGTCGTCTCATTCCACATCCGGCGGTAGTGCCGTCCGAATGCCGCGACACAGCGCTCGATCTGCTCCGGCGTCCCGGCGCCCGCCGGCAACGCATCCGCAAACAGACGGTGCACGCCGCCCCCCAGCAGCATCCGATACGCCGGCAGTGGATGTTCGGGGAAACCGCAATCCCGCAGCGCCGCATTCGCCGCCGCCGCCACATCCGCCAGCGTGTCCAGCAGCGTCCCGTCGAGATCGAAAATCACCGCACGTATCGGCATGTCACTTCCCGTTGATCCAATACCCGTTGTTGGCAAGCTGGGCGGGAGGGCGACGCGGCTTTGCACAATATTTCAGGGTACTGGCAATGCCACCTCGAATGGACTGACCTTCAATCATTATCAGCCGGCGGAAACGCGTAGCGAAACCGCGATTCGCAGCGCCAGATTCACCACGGAGTACACGGAGACC
>JAEUIG010000546.1 GCA_016795125.1 Planctomycetaceae bacterium
CGCTCAACTCCTGGTTCTTCTCCGTGGTCTCCGTGTCCTCCGTGGTGAATCTGGCGCTAGGGAGCGCTGTTTCGCTCGCGATTCTGCCGGCTGACAACAATTGACGGGCACACCAGTCGAGTGGGCTTTGCCTGTCCCCTGAGTTATTGTGCAAAGCCGGGCGAGGCTCCTGCCGAGCCGAGGCGCGATTGGCAGCCATACTGCAAAGCGGCTCCGCAGGAGCGTCGCCCTCCCGGGACGCTGCCTGCGAAACTGCAACCAGATCGCCAACCGGGGCAACGCATTGACGCAGCAACTCCCAGCCGATGCGGAACGGCCGACCGGCGTGCGCTGGAGAGTGTTTGCGCTCGCCTGCGGGACGTCGTGGCTGCTGTATTTTCACCGCTACACGTTCGCGCTGATTAAACCCGAACTGCAGGACGATTGGGGGCTGAACGCGGATGAGCTGGGATTGCTCGATAGCGCGTTCTACACCTGTTACGCATTGTTTCAGATGCCGCTGGGCATTGCGGCGGACGTGTGGGGCGTGCGGCTGGTGCTGACGCTGCTGGTGCTGGTGTGGTCGGGCGGGTTGTGGCTGCAAGCGTTCGCATCGTCGGTGAAGATTCTCGCCGTGGCGCGCGGGCTGCTGGGACTGGGGCAATCGGCGGTGTATGCGTGCCTCAGCCGTGTCACGAGGAACTGGTTTCCGGCGAATCTGCGCACGTCGCTGCAGGGATGGATCGGTGTATTCTTCGGTCGCGTCGGCGGCTTGAGCGCCAACCTCATGCTTGGCGCGCTGCTGATGGGGACGCTCGGCGTCGACTGGCGGACGGTGCTGTATGCGTGCGCCGGCGTGGGGGCCGCGCATGCGGGGCTCGTGTGGTACGTGTTCCGAGACCGTCCCTGCGAGCATCCCGGAACAAACCGGGCGGAAATCGGGCTTATCGCAGGCGACAATGGGGCCGGCGCCGGCGCTCCGGACTCGCGGTGGACGATTCGCCGGCTGTGGAAGACGACCAGCGGGCGGTCGCTGGCGAACCTGCTGGCGCTCAATCTGCAGACGATCCTGAGCACGGCGGCTGACACGCTGTATTCGGACTGGATTCCGCTGTTTCTCAAGAACGTGTACCTGTTCGATTCGCAGCAGCGAGGGCTGATGTCGGCCTTGCCGCTGCTGGGGGGCGCGATCGGCGGAACGCTGGGGGGCTGGCTGAATGACGTGCTGATTCGCAAGACGGGGGACCTGCGCCGTGGCCGGCGGATCGTCGGGGTGGGAAGCAAGGGGATCGCCGCGGTGCTGTTGCTCGGCGCGCTGCTGGCGTTCGATCGGCCGGTGGTGTTCTGCACGCTGCTGTTCTTCGTGAAGTTCTTCAGCGACTCCGGGCTGGCGACGACCTGGGGGACGGTGACCGACATCGGGGGCAAAGCGACGGCGTCGGTGTTCGCGTTCAACAACGCGGTGGCCGGGATCGGGTCGGTCATTGCGCCGGCGGTGTTCGGGGCAATGGCGGCGCAGTTTGGCTGGCGACCGGTGTTTGTCGCCGCCGCCGGGTGCTACCTGCTGTGCGGGCTGTCGTGGCTGCTGATCGATCCACGCATTCCGCTGGTACAGGAGACGAATCAACGCGGATAAATGAACCTGGCTCAGTTCGCGACCGGGGGCGGGACTCTGGCCAGATCCAGGCTGGCGGAGACGACCGTCGGGTCGTCGGTCGTCTCGATCTCGAATTCGAGCGACTCCAGCAGGCGCAGCATGCCGACGTTCTCGCGAAGCACCAACCCCAACAGGCGGCGCACTCCGCGCTCCGTGGCGGCCGCGATGAGTCGCTGCATCAGATGCCGCCCAAGACCTTTGCCCTGCCAGTCATCGGTGACGACGACGGCGAACTCGGCGCTGCCGCCGCCGCTGTCGACGTGGTACCGG
>JAEUIG010000548.1 GCA_016795125.1 Planctomycetaceae bacterium
TGCCCGGCATTACCCGGGGTTTCTTGTCAGCCGCGACTGGCCGCATCGTCCCAAGGGGTTCGCGCTGGAGCCGCCCTATCCGAACGGGGGAGGAAAGTGGGGCCGCTGGCGCTACGAGGAAATCCCGACACAACTCGTCTACGCGTACGACTCGATCTGCAACAGCGGCGAGCTGGAGCGACTGTCGCGAGAGACCGGCGTCGACGTCCAACGGCGGATCGAGGAGGACTTCTTCCGCGGCGCCATCCGGCAGGACGGGTTTCACGGCCCGCTGTACACCAACGCCAGTCCCGCCACGTACGAGGGTTACGCCGTCGTGGGGCGCGTGCTCGGGGACCCGAGCCTGGTTCACGAAGCCGTGCGTCGCTGCCGCGAGTTGTTGGCGCGGCAGTTTTTCTGCGATGGATTCTGGTACGAGGGGACCGTCGCCTACCACAAGGGCACCCTGAACGACCTGCAGCAGGTGTTCGACAGCCTGCGCGGGTATTCCGATCCCTCCGGTCATGTGGACGAGCAGGATGGCGTGCGGTTCGACAACCTGGAACTCGAAAGCGAAATCCCGGTCCTGACGCGCGCCAGGTCGATTGTCGATCAATGCCGTTATCCGGACGGGCGCATGACGCCGTTTCATGACTGCGGCGCAATCTTCGCCCGGTACCGAAACCTGAAGCCGCTGGAACGCTCGGTGTCTACATTGCTTCCGGGCGTTGGACATGCGTGGCTGGGGCGCGGCGAAGGCCAGGACCAGGCGCAGTTTCATCTGCATTTCTCGGGCGCCTACGGACACCACCATGCAGACAATCTGAGTCTCGCATTGTTCGCACATGGCGACGAACTGCTGCCCGACATCGGCTACACGCACTCGCGGCTGCGGTCGTGGGCGTCGTCAACATTGGGGCACAACACGGTATTGATCGACGAACTCGAGCAATACACGACGGGAGACAAGGGGCCGTCCGACGGTCGTCTGCTGGCATGGGAAACGACGCGTCCGACCGTCCAGTGGATGGAGGCGGCGGCCGAGCGCGCCTATCCCGGACTGGCGGAGGTCTATCGCCGGGCAGTGATGATGGTCGACTGCGGCGGCGGCGACCGGTACGCCGTCGATCTCTTCCGTGTCGAGGGAGGAAGCCAGCACGACTATGTGCTCCATGGCAGTGCCGATCATGACAGCACGGCCGCCGTCAACGTGCCGCTGACTCCGACAGGCGCTCATCTGTTGCCGGGAGTAGAGGTCCGGTTTCCTCGCGATGAGCTTGACCGGGGCGATGCGGGCGGGCGGAACATGCATTATGGATACGTGCAGAACGTGGCCAGCGGCGGCGTGACGGACGGGGTGATGGTCACATTCCAGACGGCGGACGCGTCGCGGCCAACGTTGCGGACACATTTTCCGGGTCTCGCAGGCTCAACCGTCCACCTCGGCGATGCTCCTTCCGTGCGACGCGCGGACGAGAACAACCTGCTGTTGGACCGGTTTCGGATGCCGGTGTTTCTGCTTCGTTCGCACCGCCCTTCCACCGTGTTTGCCGCCGTCCATGAGCCGTTCGTGCGGCGCGGATTTATCGAGCAAGTGGCGATGGAACAGCCGGTCGCCGCAGCAGGCGATGCGGTCGCCCTGTCGGTTCGACATCACGGTGTGACCGACCACATTGTCCATCGGACCGCCGTGGGAACCGAGCCGCTCATGGTTGGTAAGCTGCAGACGGACGGCGAAGTCGCCTTTGTGCGCGAACGGGATGGTGCACCGGAGCAGATGGCGTTGTGGGGAGGCACCGAGCTGCTGTGGGGTGAGGAACGGCTGACCGGCGACGGCAACTACCGTGGCACCGTCACCGGCGTCCTCCGCACCGAGGAAGGTGCAACCTGCAACGCGCTGGTCGTCACCGGCAGTTGGCCAACCGGTGAACTTCTTTCCGGCGCGACGGTGATCGTGACGTTTGGCGACGGCTCCACGCTGGGATATCCGTTAACGTCCGTCGAGCGAGATGCCGGACAGATGCGGTTCGTCCTTGGAATGGACCCCGGCGTCGCCATCTCGGAGACGGAATCGCGGCAGCTCTGTTTTCCCCGACGAACGATACCGGGATCGGTCAGCTACAGGATTCGATCGTCCGCGTTCTCTGAGTGACAAGCTCGGTGGGCGCGGTCACGGCCTGATCGGAATCGTGGACCGCAGTCCCGGTTGTCACCGCGTTGGGCTGATACGCGCTGTGTTGCAGCGAAGCCGGCCTGGATACACCGCCGACATTTGACAGGTCTCGCCAACGGCCGCACGTTCGAGCGCATCCGGAGTCAGGCGATGATCT
>JAEUIG010000550.1 GCA_016795125.1 Planctomycetaceae bacterium
TTGACCGACTCATACCCCATCCGCACCGGGTCCTGCAGCACGATGCCGTCGATCTGACCGTTCTTCATCGCTTCGACGAGCTGCGGGTCGGAGTCGAACGCGATGAACCGCACCTTGCCCGCCAGCTCCCTGTCCTGCAGCGCCTTGAGCATGCCCTTGTTGAGCGATTCGCACACGGTGAAGACGCCATTGACGTTGTCGCCGTGCGTAATCAGCAGCGACGAGGAGACGCGGACCGCTTCGACCGAATCGGTCGTGACCCGCTGTTCGTCCGAGATCACAACGATGTCCGGAGACTTCCTGATCGTGTCCAGGAACGCGTTCTCCCGCTGCTCCGTGCTCTCGCTTCCCTCCTGATAGCGCAGCAGGATGACGTTTCCCTTGCCGCCGAGAGCCTGCACCATGTGTTCACCGGCGAGGACGCCGCCGTGATAGTTGTCGGTGGCGACGTAGCTGACGGCGAGCGACGGATCGGCCAGTCCGCTGTCGAAGATCAGGGTCGGGATGCCGGCGTCCTTCGCGCGGCGGACGACGGGGACCATCCCCTCGCGATCGATCGGCGCGAGGCAGATGCCGTCGACCTGGTCGTTGATGAAGCCATCGACAAGGTTCACCTGCACGTCCTTGTCGGCCTCGCTGATGGGCGCGTCCCACAGGATCTGCACGTTGCCCAGCTCATCGGCGGCCTGCTGTGCGCCCGCGCGGACGGAGAGCCAGAAGTCGTGCGAGGCGCCCTTGGGGATGACGGCGATGCGGTAGGTTCGGGAGGCGTTGGTGGCAGGCGCGCTGTCGGCCGCGGTTTGTGCCGGCGTGTCGGACGGGTTGGGCGTCGGCGTCGTTTGAGAGCAACTGGCGGCCAGCAGAGTGAGCAGTGTGCCGACGCAAAACGGGCAGTGACGCATGACGCCTCGCCTCCGGAGATCGATGGGATTCGCGAGCGGACCGTCGAGTTTGAATCGCTGCCGCTGGAAGACTGAGAGAGAGCGGCCATCGTACCAGTGGCGGCGCGAGGGGCAACTGCGCAGGGAGTGTTGGTGGTTGATCGCCCTCACCCCCGGCCCCTCTCCCGGGGGGAGAGGGGAGACTGGAGCCTCGCTCTCCCGGGGGGAGAGGGGAGAGCGGTGGGTTGTGTGGGGCGGCGCCTGACCTGCGAAAGGCATTGTGCCGTTCCGGGGGCGTCTTCTACTATTCGCGCAATGAAAAAGACGCCGAAGGAAGGTCCTTCGGCGTCTCTGGCTTAAGGTTCGAGACGGCCCGCTCACAGCCCGGCCGGCGGCCCCGAACGGCCGCTGAGCTGGTCGAGCTCAGTCGTCGCAATCATCGTCGCAGTCGTCGTCGCAATCGTCGTCACATTCATCGCAGACCGGAGTGCAGCCGCCGCAGGCTCCACAGCCGTCGCAGCCGGTCGGAGCCGGAGCGCAGCCGTCGCAGGGGGCGGGAGCAGCGCACGACGGCACGCAGCCGTCATTCGCACGGAGCGACATGCCGGCAGCGCCGACCGTCACCAGACCCAGCATCAGCAGCAGGAAGAACTTTCGACTCACGGATACGTCTCCTCGTTACGAGATGCCTCGACCCGGACCCCCCGGTCCGACCCAGGACGGAGCGGCGCTCCACGCGAACGCCTCTGCCGCAGGCCACAGCCGCCTGCGGCGCAGGGGATCACCGACACACTCTTCAGGCCGCGTGTTCCGCGGGCCCGGTTGGCAGATCAGACGTGAAGGGAAGCGTCCGTCTGCCCGCCGGAAAACGTCGTCATCAACGCGCCGGCCCATCAGCCCGCCACATTCAACCAGCCTGCCTTACCATGCGATTGGAAGCACCGGCCCCGACCTTCGTGCAGCGTCTGTTCGCCCCGGTCGACATCGGACTGATCGTCGTCTTCCGGGTCGCGTTCGGCTGCTGCATGCTGATTGAGGTGTGCCGCTACTTCGCTAAGTCGTGGATCGACACGCAATTCATCCGGCCTGCATTCCACTTCAAGTATTACGGGTGCGAATGGGTGCAAGTGCCGCCCGGCAACGGCATGTACGTGATCTTCGCGCTG
>JAEUIG010000551.1 GCA_016795125.1 Planctomycetaceae bacterium
CGGGGCGTCGTCCATGTGCTGCACCCGGACGAAGCCGTCGCCGAACCGGCCTGGAAGGTCGACCGACTCAGCCTGCACTATTCCTGCGCGGCGTGTCCGGCCGGGACGGCCCGCGCGTTTGAAGAACTCACGCCGCAGCACTTCTCGTTCAACAGCCCGATCGGCTGGTGCCCGGCCTGCGAAGGTCTCGGCATCGAGCGCGGCACGAACATCGCCGCGCTCATTCCCAACCCCAACCTCACACTGAGCGAAGGCGCGATCGCCGCCTGGCCCGATCCGCAGTCGAGCGAGCTGTTCCGCGCGATCCTCGACGCCATGCACGCCGAGCTCGGCCTCCCGCTCGACGTGCCGTACTATCGGCTCGACCCACGGCATCAACGGATTGTGCTTTACGGAACCGGAGAACGCTGGCTTGAAGTGAAAGGTCCAGGGCTGAGGGCTAAGGGTCAAGGGGCAGGAGGCGTCGCGACATCGAGTCCATTGCCCCTTAGCCCTCAGCCCTTAGCGCTCCGCCTTCAATACAAGGGCCTCTACCCCGCCATCGAAGAAGCGTCGCGAGTCTCGTTCAGCGCCCGGCAGCGGCTGATGGACATGGTCGGCGAGACGGCGTGCTCCGTGTGCCAGGGGGCGCGCGTTCGCGACGATGCCGCCACCGTCCGCTTGAACGACATCACGCTGCCGCACCTGTGCCGGTTGCCGCTGTCGGAAGTCCTCGCGCGGCTGCGAGGGATCAAGCTGGACCGCCGCGAGAAGCAGATCGCCGGCGATCTGCTGCACGAAGCGACGCACCGGCTTACGTTCCTCGTCGACGTCGGCCTCCACTATCTCACGCTCGATCGCACCATGCCGACGCTGTCCGGCGGCGAGTCGCAGCGGATCCGGCTCGCCGGCCAGATTGGCCGCGCTCTCACCGGCGTGCTGTACGTGCTGGACGAGCCAACGATCGGACTGCATCCGCGCGACAACGGTCGCCTGGTCGACGCGCTGATCAAGCTGCGCGACCTCGGCAACACGGTGCTGCTGGTCGAGCATGATCGCGAGGTGATCGAAGCGGCGGATCGGCTGTACGACTTCGGACCGGGCGCAGGCCGGCTCGGCGGACGCATCACGGCGGCCGGAACGCCGGCCGAAATCAGCAACGGCCAGCTCAGTTCGCTGACTGGCGATTTCCTGTCGGGTCGACGCGGGATTGCCGTGCCGCATCATCGACGGATCGAACGCGTCTCGAGCGACGAAGCCCCTCACCCCGACCCTCTCCCAAAGGGAGAGGGAGGAAGACGGGCGAAACCGCAAGCGAATTCGGTTTCCGAATCGAAAATCGAAAATCGGAAATCGAAAATCGCCGAATCCAGAATCCAGAATCCAGAATCCAAAATCTACACAACGCCTCCCGGAGGAGGATGGCTGGAACTGGCGGGCTGCCGCCAGAACAATCTCCGCAACGTTGACCTCCACATCCCGCTTGGCACCCTGACCTGCATCACCGGCGTGTCCGGCTCCGGCAAGAGTTCGCTGATCGGCGAGACGCTGGCCCGCGCTGTCGCCCGCAAGCTGCATCGCGCCACCGAAACCCCCGGACCGCACGAGGCGCTGCGCGGCGTCGAACGGCTCAACAAGGTGATCGTCGTCGACCAGCAGCCGCTCGGCACGACGCCTGCCTCCAACCCGGCTACGTACACCGGCGTCTTCGACCAGATCCGCGAACTGTTCGCGCGCGTGTCGGACTCGAAGATCCGCGGGTATCGGCCAGGGAGATTCAGCTTCAATCGACCCGGCGGACGTTGCGAAGACTGCGAAGGGCTCGGCCAGAAGAAAATCGAAATGCACTTCCTCCCGGACGTGTGGGTCGAGTGCTCGACCTGCCGCGGGCAGCGCTACAACCAGGAGACGCTGGCCGTCAAATACCGCGGCCACTCGATCGCCGACGTCCTCAACATGTCGATCGGCCAGGCGCTGGAACTGTTCGGGAACATTCCGGCGATCCGCACGCATCTCGCCACGCTGGCCGCCATCGGACTCGACTATCTGACACTCGGCCAATCCGCGCCGACGCTCTCCGGCGGCGAAGCGCAGCGCATCAAGCTGGCGGCCGAACTCGTCCGCCCGCACGGCGGCAAAACGCTGTACCTGCTCGACGAGCCCACGACCGGCCTGCACTTCGACGACATCGCCAAGCTGCTCAAGGTGCTCAATAGTCTCGTCGAACAGGGGAACACGGTCGTCATCATCGAGCACAATCTCGACGTGATCAAAACGGCCGACTGGATCGTGGACATCGGACCGGAGGCCGGCGTCGACGGGGGCTGGATCGTCGCCGCCGGCACGCCGGAAGAAGTCGTCCGCTATGCGGAGGATTCAGGATTCGGGATTCAGGATTCCGGGAAACGCACGGCGGGTGGCCGGGGCTGGACAGAGCGCAGCGAAGGAAGCCCCGGCGACGCCACGCCGCGATTACGTTCCTACACCGGCGAACTGCTCGCGCCGCTGCTCGCCGCCGAGCATCGCGGCGACATCGAAATCTACGACGCCGCACAGGCCGCATCGAAACAGGCCGGCGACCTCGAACTGCGCCACGTTGGCCGCGATGCGTCACAGCCGTGGCAGACCGACGGCCGCCAGTGGCACACGCGCGACCGACTCGCGCATTCCGGCAAACCGTGCCGCTGGGAAGGGGCGGCGCTGGACATGGTGATCGACACGCTGGCGGCGGACAAGCGGTTCGCGCCGGTCAACTGGAATCACCGCAGCATCGTGGAGGTCCTGGCGGCCCACAAGACGGGCGGCTGGTTCCTGCACGCACAGACCGGAGAGGAATGGGTCCTCACGCTCAGGTTCCGTGTGAAGAAGGGCACGTTCGATGCCGCCGACCTCAACCGCCGGCTCGGCCTGACTCCACTGGACGATCTCGACGAACTCCCGGTCTACGGTCGCGGCGACCGGGTGAAGGTCAAGAACGCGAAGGGACCGTTCCAGGAAGTCACGATCAGCGTGCATTGGAAACGAGAGGTCGATACGCCGGCGTTCCGCGCGTTCCTGAAGGAGGCCTGCGAGGCTTACTTCGCCTTGGTCGAGCGCGCGGCGCTCAATCCCGACGACCTGTCGCCGTGGAAGGTGCTCGGCCGCAAATGGCACCTGTCTCGCAAGGGCTTCCCCAGCCATAAACGAGTCGCCTGGGAACCGGAAGTGCTGGACGAACTCGTCGCCGCACTGGAGAAGGCCTTTCCGAATGGACGCTACGACTGGTCCAACAAGCAGGTCGTGTACGTCTTCGCCGGCGACAGCGAGCAGCCTTGGGCCGAGCTGCATACGAAGCGTCGCGGCGGCATCGACCTCACCCTGCTCGGCGAACCCGGCAAATTCGCCCTCGGCCGCATCGCAACGCTCGGCGCCGAGCGCGAAGTCGCCGCGCACCGGTCAGGCCGCGAAGCCGTCTGGATTCGGATCGACGCCATCGAACAGGTCCGCGCCCCTGCCCTGCGCGAGTTCCTCGTAGAGCACATCCGCTCCACAGATAGCTAGAAATTCACCGCGGAGAACGCAGAGTTCGCAGAGAAGGCCTTGATACGTTCGTCTCTGCGTTCTCCGCGCACTCTGCGGTGAGTTTCTTACTTCGAGCTAAAAGGAGATCCGCATGGCCACTGAACGCGAAAAGATGCTGGCCGGCGAACTGTACGCCCCGCTCGATCCGGAGCTGGTCGTCGCCCGCGACCGGGCACGCGACCTGTGCCAGGACCTGAATGCGACCCGCGAACGGGATCAGGACGAGCGGCGCCGCATCCTCACCGACCTGTTCGGGACCGGCGGAGACAGCGTCTGGATGCAGCCGCCGTTCTTCTGCGACTATGGCTCGAACATCCAGCTCGGCCAGCGGGTGTTTTTCAACTTCAACTGCGTCGTGCTCGATGTGTGTGAGGTGCGGGTCGGCGACTTCACGCTGTTCGGTCCCGGGGTGCAGATCTATACGGCGATGCACCCGCTGAACGCCGAGCTGCGCCGCAGGCAGGAGTTCGCGAAGCCGGTCGAGATCGGTTCGGACGTCTGGATCGGCGGCGGCGCGATCATCTGTCCAGGGGTGAGCATCGGGTCGAAGTCGGTCATCGGCGCTGGCAGCGTGGTGACACGCTCGATCCCCGCCGGCGTGTTCGCGGCCGGCAATCCTTGCCGGGTCATCCGCGAGATCAATGAATAGCACGGTTCTGAGAGCGTGAATTCGCGATGTGGGAGGGCGAGGCTCCTGCCGAGCCGTGATGAAAGGAGGGCCTTCCTGACACAGCGGCTCGGCAGGAGCCTCGCCCTCCCGGGTTGCGGTACAATGACTTGTGCGCGGTAGCTGCCGCGACACCCCCACAGCGAAGCCAGCCCGTGCCTGCCGAAAAGACCGATGCCATCGTCATTCGCCTGGCGGACTTCAGCGAGTCCAGCAAGGTTGTGACGTTGTTCACACGCGAGTTCGGCAAGGTGGCGGGTCTGGCGAAAGGGGCGAAGCGGCTGAAGAGTCCGTTCGAGGCTGCTCTTGACCTGCTCACGGAGTCTCGCATAGTTTTCCTCCGCAAAGCGACCTCCGGGCTTGATTTACTCACCGAAGCCCAGCTCATTTCACGTTTTCGGCCGGCCGGCGGCGATCTCGCGCGACTGTACTCCGGGTACTACATCGCCGAATTGCTCGACGGTCTCACTCAGGAATACGACCCCCATCCCCGACTGTACGACGCCGCCTCCGGGACGCTCCGGTCCCTCTCGGGCGACGCCGATCCACGACTCACACTTCTGCATTTTGAATTGGAACTGCTGCAGGAAATCGGGCACCTCCCCGACTTCGAGGCGTGCAGCCTGTGTCACGAACCCGTTGAGTTCGGCCAGGGCGCGCGCTTCTGGGTGTCGCAGGGGGGCTTGATCTGCCCGCAGTGCGGACGTCCCGAATACCAGCACACCGAAGTCCAGGGGGGCACCATTGCCGTCCTGCAGCGACTGGCGGCCGACGAACACTGGCAGCGGCTGTCGGTCTCGGCGCAGCAGTTCAAGGAACTGCGGCGGATTGTCACGGCGGCCATCTGCTTCGTTCTGGAGCGGAAGCCGCGCATGTTGAAGTATCTCCCGTTTTAGCCGTCAGCGATCAGCAGCCGAGTCGCAGCGAGAGTTGCAAGGCACTGGCGGAGCCAGTGGCACCCCGAACACATCGGTCCGTTTCCTGGCATGGATGTCGATCGCGCGTATCGCCGCACTGCGTGGCTGCTGGTCGCCTGCAGCGCCGCAGGACTGGCCAATTCCGGCTGTCAGACCGGCCGGAGCTTTGCTGCGCTGCGTCCGCTGGACGAGCCGGCGAGCATCGACGGTGTCATGGGACCGTCGGAACGGCGGCTGCAGGCCGTCTCCTGGGAACAGCGCCGCGAGCAGCTGCAGAACAGCGGGTTGAATGTCGAAGGGTTGCAGGAATTCGACTCCGCCCAGCGGTTCTACGACGCCGGCGAATTCAAGGCCGCCGAAAAGGCGTTCCAGACGCTGGCCAAGCAGCGCGCACGGGCTGGAAAAACCTGGCAGGGTCGCTGGAAAGACCTGCTGGCCAGGAACAAGACGCCTGCCACGGGGCTGTTCGGCAGCTACGGAGATCCGATCGAAGAAGATGCCCTGTTCATGGTGGCGGAGTGCCAGTTCGCCCAGAAGCAGTACTCCTGGTCTCAGGACAGCTACGGGACCCTGCTGGAGAAGTACCCCTCCACGCGGCACCTGGATGATGTGACGCGCCGGTTGTTCTTCATCGCGCAGACCTGGCTCGGAGTTCCGCCCACCACGGCCAAGGTCAACGACGTCCAGCTGGTCGACCACTCCGAGAACGGCGACGCCGAACCGACGATCGCGCCTGTCGGCGGACCTTCGAGCTGGCCGATCGTCCCGAACCTGATCGATCGCACCCGCCCCGTCTTCGACACCCACGGCCGCGCCCTGCAGGCCCTGGAATCGATCTGGCGGCATGATGCGGCCGGCCCGCTGGCCGACGACGCACTGATGCTCCAGGCAACCTACTATCAGCGCAAAGGGGACTACGTCGAAGCCGGACGGTATTACAAGCTCGTTCGCGAGCAGTACCCAGACAGCCCCCATTTCCAAAGCGCGTTCCTGCTCGGTTCCCACGTGTCGCTCGCCTCGTACGACGGCGCCGAGTACGAGGGAGGTCCACTGACGGAATCACGGCAACTCAAGGAGACCAGCCGGCATCTGTTCCAGAACCTGTCGGACGAGCAGAAGCAACGGCTCGACACGGAACTGAAAGTCATTCGCGAAGCCGAGGTGGAACGCGAATGGGAAACGGTTCAGTTCTACCTGCACAAAGCGCAGCCGGAGTCGGTGGCGGTGCATTGCAACGTGATCCTGCACAACTACCCGGACTCGCCCTACGCGCAACGCGCCTGGGAGACGCTGGAACAGATTCGGCCAAGGCTCAAGCCGGAGGAAGTCGCCATCTTCATCGGCAACGCGCCGCGTCCGACGGTCGTCGCCGAGGGCGCGGCCGAGCCGTCCGCCCGGACGGGCATCGATGCGACGTCGCCCGAGAGCGAAGCCGCCGAGCCTTCGACCGAGGAATGGTGGAATTCCCCCGGTGCTCCTCAGCCCACCGAACAGACACCCCAGCTGCGGCCGGTTGGTCCGGAGGCCGTCGACAACGCCGATGCAGAACCGCCCGCACGCCTGAAACTGTGACCCAGGGGCCGTTGTGCCCACGAGATGAACGCTCCGACGGTGTTACCCCCGTTCACGCGTAGTAAAGCCCGTCGTACGTGTGCGACGCTGGCCTGGGGAGCGTCGTTGCTGGTCTGGCTCAGCGGCTGCGGCTACATGGTCGGCAATGTCCGCGCCCCGGAGGTCCAGACCGTCTATGTTCCGACGTTCACTTCGGAGGGGTTCCGTCGCGGTTACGAACAGCAGTTGACGGAAGCCGTGCAGAAACATGTCCAGATGCGCGGTTACCGGCTGGCCAAGCCGCCGGAAGCCGATACGCGACTGGTCGGTCACATCGTGGCGGTCGACAAACGGCCGGTAAATCAGAACCGCTTTGACGATCCGCGCGAGCTGGAACTGGCCCTGGCGGTGACCGTTCGCTGGGAAGATGCGCGGACCGGGCAATTGCTGTCGAGCACGGAGTTCCCGATCGACGCGCTCGGGAGCCACGCGGTCACTCAGACGACGTTTGCACCGGAAACAGGCCAATCGCTGGCGACGGGGTCCCAGGAGGCGGTGGACACCCTGGCTCGCCGAATCGTGGAAATGATGGAAGTGCCGTGGTGAGGTTGCAACGCAAAGCGTTTTCAGGCGATAATTTGCGGTGCGACTCCGGCTGTTGCTCTCCCATTGATCGAGATTCCGGGAATTCTGGCGAGTCCATCGTCGTCTGGAATGCAGCGAACCGCTGTTTGGCGATGTCGCCCAGGATTCTCAAGCCGCGGGCGTGAGATCGGGCCGCCGTGCCGCTTTGCGGCAAGAACCGGTTTTGAATTCCCAAGAAATCTCCGAATCCGTCGAATCCACTTCGGGGTTTTAAAGACGATGGCGTACTACAGGCGTGCGGCGCGCAGATTGCGCGCGGCCGGGCCGACGGGCTGAAGTTACCGCGAATCGCTGAGGTTGCTTCGACGCACGAGAATCCATTCAGTTGTGAGCGGAGCGGGCTATGCGCCACACATTCCATGCTGTTGCCTCACGCGTGTTGTTCTGGTTGACGGCGGCGATTTCTCTGCCGGGAGCCAGCGCAATCGGGGCGGACGCCGAAATCGTCTTCGACCCCCCCAAAGCGGTGGTGGTGCGGCAGACGAACGGCGCGCCTGCGCGCGGCGACCTGCTGCGGATCGACAATGCAGAACTGCATTTGCGCGCGCTGAACGGCAATGAAGTCCAGTTCAAGCTGGAACGCGTGCGGTCGGTCAAGACGGCAGACGAGACGTTCGAATTCTGGCCGTCGCAGGAGACCTTCGAAGAACTGGCTGGCCGAATCAACACGATCGGCGGCGCGAAGTTGACGGGACGTGTCCCAAAGTCGGCGGCGAACGACGAATCCGAGACGCCGCCGCAGGGCCGGGGCCGGGCCGCCCGCAAGCATCAGCAGAACGTCGGCGACGACAATGTTCCCCGGGACGAAGATGGTCGTGGGCCGTTCGGGATTCAGGTGCCCGCGACAAATCCGGCGGACTCTGACCAAACGCCCGTGACGAGAGCCGATAATGCCCGTCCGGCGACCGACGCCGAACCTGAGCCCGCGGAGAGCACGGACGAACCGGCCGTCGACCCGGAGGCGGGGACTGAGATTCTGGTGTGTTCGAACTGCCAGAAGGACCTGCCCACGGGATTCGCCAGCGGCGACAAGTGCCCCCATTGCAACAAGGTGGCGGTGTTCGACACTGGAGACGTGAACCCGTTTGCCGCGACGGGGAGTTCTGCGCCCGCTCAGAATCCGTTTGCCGCAAATGGCGCGGCACCGCCGGCGGCAGCGATCCCTGCCGCCGCGCCGGCCGCAGCCGCAGCAGCGCCGGTGACGGCCGATGCCGAGGGAAGTGGACTGGCCGAAATCCCGCTGTACGGCAAGATCGGCATCTTTGCGGCCTTTCTCGTCGTGGGCTGGCTGATTCTGCAGCGTCGCTGAGCGACGTCGCCGAGACTGCTGCATCGGAGAGCGGGCTGCTGACGCTGACCCGGGCGATTCTGCCCGTCCGCTGCCGTCCATAGGTTTGGACGCGCACCCGCACATGCTTCCATGCGGGCGCTGCGATTCCACGTTCATCGTGGAGCGACTGCGACGAATGTACCGCCTGCACAAGCCTTGATGCGGCGGCGCGCCGCTACATCCGGCAGATCACGGACGACCTGCGCCGGTCGGCGCACGATGCCGCAAACAACGGGCAATCGTCGGCCTGCGCCGCGCCGATACGAATAGCAGGGTGCGCGCGACGGCCTTCCGGATCCGCGAGAAACGGGTGCAGAACGGCCACCTCAGCCCGCGAGACGTGCCGCGCTCCCCCGCTGAAATGCCCACCGCCGATTGACCGTCCGAACACTGCCATGCGCCGCACAATTCGTCCGGGGCTTCTGTTCCTGTTCGTGTTCCTGGGGGCGGCGTATTGCGTTCCGGCCAGGGCACAGGTCCAGCACGACGGCTGGATGACCGACTTCGACGCCGCGCTCGCCGAAGCCCAGCGCCTGCAGCGTCCGCTGCTGGTGCACTTCTACACCGACTGGTGCCCCCCCTGCAAAAGGATGGAACAGAGCGTCCTCAACCGGCCGGAGATTCTGGCCGAGATCCGGAAGAGGGTCGTCGCCGTCAAAGTGAACGCCGAGCATTCTCCGAAGGTGGCGGCGCGGTATGGCGTCGATTCGTTTCCGATGGACGTGTTCGTCGAACCGGACGGCACTGAGATGCTGAA
>JAEUIG010000559.1 GCA_016795125.1 Planctomycetaceae bacterium
TTCGCTCGCGATTCTGCCGGCTGACAACAATTGACGGACAGACCAGTCGAATGGGCTTTGCCTGTCCCCTGAATTATTGTGCAAAGCCGGATAAACCCCGTGGCTCGTCGAGATTCACGCGTCACCGCACGCTGACCGGGACGGGCTGGACGTGGGTGACCATTGCGTCGCGGCGGTCTTCGTCGCGCTGCATCGCCTGGACGCGGCCGCGCGAGTCGGTGGCGCGGGACATCAGCGTCTGTTCGCCGCGGGCGGGATTGGTCCAGTCGAAGTGGAAGAACCGCCACGCGTACGGCTGCGACTGTTCGCCGAGCGTTGCCGGCGACCATGATTTTCCGCCGTCGGTGCTGATCTCGACTTTTTCAATCGTCGGCTCGCCGGCCCAGGCAGCGCCGACGATGGTGACGGGCCGGCCAGCCGGAATCGTCTGATAGGCGACGGGGCGGGCGATCTGCGATTTGACGTCGATCTCTGTGACCGGTGTGAGCGTGGCCAAACCGTGCTCGGGCCGGTTCCAGACGGTGTAGTTGAAGGTCTGGAAGTACCCGTCGAACGGCCGGTCGGTGACGATGATCCGTTTCAGCCACTTGATGGAAGCCATGCCATACCAGCCGGGGACGATCGCGCGCAGCGGCGCGCCATGCGCGGCAGTCAGGTCTTCACCGTTCATCTGCCAGGCCAGCAGCGTGTGCGGGTCGCTGGCCTTGGCGAGCGACACGCTGCGCGCGAACGGGATTTCGCCGGCGCTGGGGGGATTGGGCGGCCCGATGCGGCCCTTGTCGTGCCCTTCGAGGATGACTTCGATCGCGCCGGTTTTTGGCTTCGCTCGTTCCAGCAGCGCGGCCAGCGGGGTTCCGGTCCAGTCGGCGTTGCTGACGCCTCCCTGCTCCCAGCGCAGTCCGGCCTGGAGCGGCGACAGGTAGACACGGCCGTTGCCGGCGCACTCAAGCAGCGTGGTCTGGGTCGCGGACTGGAAATGCTGCAGTTCCCTGAGGTTGATGTCGAACGGTTGTTCGACATGGCCTTCGACACGCAGCGACCACTCGTCGGCCTGCAGTTGCGGCACGTTGAAATGCGAGCGAACAAAGAACTGCGGAGTGGGCGTTTTCCAGTCGCTCAATGTGGCGAACGGGAACTCCAGGTTATCGGGATTCCGCTGCCTGGTGATCAGGCCGGGAAACGAGACGCCGGGCGTTCCGGTTTCCTCGGCGTTGAGAAAGCGGCCGGCCGACAGGCTCGCGGCTGCGGGCCAGGCGAGAGCGGCGGACTTGAGGAGCGAGCGTCGGGACAGCATAGGTGAGGATTCAGGATTCGGGGGTCAGGATTCAGGGACGAAACTCGCTGCCGAACTGCTGATCGAGAGAGAATGAAAAACCACAAAGACACCAAGAGCACAAAGGAGTTTTCGCCCTTTGTGTCCTTCGTGTCTTTGTGGTTCAACGGATTCGTGCTGCAGGGACAATTCCCGTAGCTCGGGCTATTCCTTGGTGCCGATGGCGAACAGGGCGTTCTTGTTGGTGATGTAGAGCACGTTGTTGGCCGAGATGGGCGTGCTGAACACGGAGTTCAGCATGTTGTTCTCGATCGGTTCGTTGAACTCCTTCGAGTGTTCGAAGACGAGGATCGAACCGACTTCGTTGCCGATGTAGACCTTGTTGTCGACGATCAGCGGCGAACCCCAGGCCTGCGAAAACATATCGTGGTTCCAGTAGCCTTTGCCGGTTTTTGCGTCGAGGCAGTGGAACACGCCGCTGAAGTCGGCGATGTACAGGATGTCGTCCTTGATGGCGACGGTTCCGCAGGAGCGATGCATCTCCTCCTCGTAATCGACCTTGCCGCTCTCATCCACGTCGTCGCCGGTGTAATGCCAGATGACGGCCGAGTTCGGGTTTGGAATCGCCTGCTCGCCGTTCTTTTCGTTGACGGCCTGCAGCCGCTTGTGCGGCAGCGGATTGCCGTCCTTGTCGACCGCGAGTTCGCTGCTGACGTCGCCGGACTTGGTCGGATCGATGCACCACAGGTGGCCGTTGCCTTCGCCGTGCTCGGGGTCTTCCCCGACGGCGACGTACACGTTGCCGTCGTAGATGACCGGGGTGGCAATGATGTGATTGCGCTCCGAGCGGCCGCGGACCGAGTACAGCGCCTTCTTCGGATTGCAGTCGAACTTCCAGAGCAGCTTGGAATTGCCCTGGCCGTCGCCGGCGGGGTCGAAGCTGTAGAGCCAGCCGTCGCCGCCGCCGAAGATGATCTGCGCCCGTCCGCCGAGTTCGCCGTAGGTGGGCGACGACCACTGGCCATGCAGGATGTTGGTGCTGGGCGACTTGTCGGTCCACAGCACCTTCGCGGTGTTCTTGTCCATCGCGAGGAAGCTGGGAGCATTCGGCGCCGGGATATTGACGTGCGATTCATCCACGCCGTTCGACGTGCAGACGAACAGCGTGTCGCCGACGGCGGTGACCGAGCAACTCGCCATATTGTGCTGTGAGACGCCGAGTTCGCCCATCATGTCGTAAAGCCAGATGACGTCGGCTTCGTTCCTGTTGTTGTTGTCTTCGGCCGTGAACGGGCCGTCGTTCTCGCCGTCGTGGAAACCTTCGGTGTCGAGGCAGCAGACTTCGCCGCGGTTATTCACATACCAGAGTCGTTCGCCATCCACGAAGGACGATGCGCACACGCCCATGTCGGGCCAGTCGTTCACCAGTCCCTGCGGCAGCTTGGTGTTCGAGTGCTGCCACAGGAACTCGCCGGACTTCTCGTCGAAGGCAATCAGGCAGCCCAGGTCGACGCCCCCGTTGCCGGCTGCGGCAGGAAATCGCTCTACGTAGCCGTGTCCGTTGTTGGTGCCGACGAAAACCTTGCCGTTGGCCACCACCGCGTTGCCGTAACTCTGTGAGCCGAGCTCGGCCTGCCAGAGGATGTTCGTGCCGGCGTCCACGTCCCATTCGGCGGGAATGTTTTCTCCGGCCGGGACATTGTTGCGATGGCTCCAGCCGAAGAACTGCGGCCAGTCGTTGGCGCCCACCTTGAGCCGGGAGATTTCCGCCACGGCGGCCTCGGTCGGATCGAGACTGGTCGCCAGGTTGTCGCCGCTGACGGCAAAGGGGACGACCCCGGCCGTCACGATCAGGAGCGCGGCGGCTGATGCAGCAGAGTACTTATGCATGGGAGGGATTCAGGATTCGGGAGTCAGGATTCAGGGATGCAGGGATGCAGGGATGCAGGGATGCACCCTGAACGATTGAACGAGGAGCCGCAGGCAACGGCGCTACTGTGCACCCGCCGCGGCGGGTGCGGCGGCGGTTTCGTTGCGCTTGACGGTGAGGTTGTCGTAGAACAACTCCGAGTCTTTCGAGTTGCCAAACAGTCCGGGACTGCCCATCACGTTCGGCAGGTGGTCCTCGCCGACAGCCGTCCATTCCGCCGGCTCGGCTTCGCCCTTCGGCCAGACCTTGGTGCGCAGGACGGCTTTGTCGCCTTCGACGCTGGCCTGCAGCTTGAGCGTGTACCAGGTCTCGGGCTCCCAGGTGAGCGGCTGATTGACGGAGAACCGCTCGAGCTGTGTGACCCACGACCGCAATTGCACCTGCTGGCTGGCGCCCATCAGGTCGACCGTGTAGCGCTGGGCAATGAGGCCGATGTCCGGCAGCTTGCCGTTCTTCCGGAAGCCCATGACGTCGGCCTGAATGGTGTAGTTGCGGAAATGAATCGGTCCCATCCAGCCCTGGCTGCGCATGCCCTTGGGGATGGTGGTGATTTTGCAGAGCACGCCGTTGCCATCGACCTTGCGCGGGCCTTTCGCGAGGGTGAGTTGCAGGGCCGGGGCGGGCGTCCATTCGTACGATGCGATGACCCCTTCGGTCTTGAGGAGTTCGAGCGACTCGTTGAGCAGCGTCTGAGCCTGTTCCAGGTTGTTTCGCGCGGTGTCAGCGAGGTCGCGCTGGAGGTAGTCCATCATTCCGGTCCAGCGCTGCTGCGTGGTGGAGTTGTCCAGGACCTGCTTGGGCGCTCCGGTATTCACGAAGTTCGACAGGACGAAAATGTAGAGCTGTCCGGCCAGCGGGTTCGCGGCGGTGAGCTTCTGGTACAGGTCGAAGTCGACGACGACATGCCGATAACGGATGCCGACCCAGGTGACGGGGACGACTCCGTCGTCGAAGTTGTACGACCAGTCCAGTTCAGGAATGACCCGGATACGGGCGGATCCGGCGACTTCGCCCAGCTTCGCGGTCACAATGACGGCGGCCTGTTGCGATTGCTCGGGGCCGACGGCGTAGCGCCAGCGATTGGCATCGTCGGGATTACGGGCGATGGTTCCGGGACCGTCGATCGTGAACTCGACTTCCTCCGGCTTGGCCATCCGGAGGAATTGTCCCTTGTCGTTGTACAGGCGGACGTCGAACGACTGTGCGTCTCCCTTGGTGGGATCGGTCATCAGCAGCGCTTCGACGGGCGTGATCTGCACGACGGCGGGGGTCTCGTCGTCTTTCGGAGCTTCGCCGGCCAGCGGATTCGGTGGTGTTTCGGCTTCCGGCTGTGCATCCGGCTTGCCGATGCAGTACATGGCATCTGTCGTCGGAAAATAGATGCGTCCGCGGGCCGCGATCGCGGAGCCGTGACATTCCTCTCCGCGCGCCAGCCGGCCGCGCTTCACGATGTCGACGCCCTTCTCGGACGGCTTGAGCACGTAGTAGCGG
Source organism: Planctomycetaceae bacterium (assembly GCA_016795125.1). GTDB lineage: Bacteria > Planctomycetota > Planctomycetia > Planctomycetales > Planctomycetaceae > JAEUIG01. The sequence goes on from JAEUIG010000559.1 coordinate 4,695, forward strand.
CCGTCCGCTGTGCCCAGGTAGAACTTGCCATCCACATACAGCGGACTCGACCGCATGAACGTGCCGAGCGCCTGTTTGCCGATCTGTTCGCCCGTCTCGGGATTGAGGATGAACATCTTGGCCTGGTCGTCGATGACGTACAGGCGACCGTCGACCAGCATGGGCGAACTGCGGCCGACGCCGAGTTCATCGATCCGCCACTTCGGCGGGTTCTTGCTGATGTCTCCCGATTGCGTCCCGTCGAGGCAGATCATCGCCCCCATCGTGTTGGAGCCGAGGTTCTCTTCGCTGTGGCCGAGATACACGGTGTCGTTCGCGACGAGGGGCGCGCAGTTGAGGCCGTGCTTGGAGCAGTAGTAACTCCAGATGATGCGACCGGTGCGGGGCTCCATCGCATGCAGGGCGCCGTCGCCGGAGCCGAACACGATGGCCGCCTTGCCACCGAGGGTGCAGAGCACCGGCGCGCTGTAGGTGGTGTCTTCCGGGAAAACTCGCGTGCCGCTGTACCAGACCGGCTCGCCGTTCCGTTGATCGAGCGCGAGGAAGCGGTGCGTCGGCTTCGCCTGTTCGCCCCAGCCGATGACGACCGCGCTGACGATCACGTTATTCTCGTGAACGATGGGGAAGTTCGTGCGTCCACCGTACGTGCTCAGAAACCCGTACTCTTCGTGCAGCGACTTGTCCCACTCCACGGCGCCGGTGTGGGCGTTCAGGCAGCAGAAGTAACCGCACACGCCGAGGGCAAAGATTCGCGATTTGGAGGGGTCTGCCGGATCCGGCGCCGCCACGACGCTGGCCCAGCCGATGCGCTCCCGCGGCACGTCCGAGAGATACACGTTGAAGCCGTATTCCCAGACGGTCTCGCCGGTCGCGCCGTCGAGACAGACGACTCGCTCGCCTTCCCGTTCGGCTTCCTCCGGGTGATTGTTGCAGATCATGTACAGCCGGCCGTCCATATAGACGGGTGTGGAGCGGCTGCCGATGTCCCGCTTCCAGAGGACGTTGCTCCCCTCGCCACCCGCCGGATCCCATTCGTCCGGCAGGTTCTTCTCGGTCGAAATGCCGTTCATCTGCGGACCGCGCCAGTATGTCCAGTCGGCGTCTGCGCCAACCGCATCCAGCGCGAGCGTCAGCAGAGTCGCCGTGGCACAGAGGGTCCCGCAGCAGCGGGTCAAGATCGTCCGCATCATCGAGGCACCTTGTCGGGAGAAACGACGGCGACCCACGTGAGGCACTGCACGTCGCGGTCCGGCTGCGATCTGTCGTCGGGATGAGCAGCCGGCATGTCGAAGGCAGGGTCGCGCCGATCCGTCGCCAGGCGGCTCGTACGACGCGAATTGCGTGGGCGGGATCAGGAGCGGCCTGCCAGT
>JAEUIG010000571.1 GCA_016795125.1 Planctomycetaceae bacterium
CCGATGTGCAGGGCCAATTGTGGTACGTCCGGGATCTCAAGAACCCCGCCACCGATGCCGGCCGCGGCCGCGTCTACGATCATCTGCGCGCGGCCGTGGCCTCCGCCTGCGAAACGTCCCAGGTGGACCGTCTCGACAATCTGCTGCTGCACCTTGTCGGCTGGCGCGCCGTCCGGCTGGAACAGTATGCGTCCAGGCTCGAGTTTTCGGACGGCCAGCTGTCACGGATCTCCAAACTGATTGAACCCTCGCCCGAATCGCCCGCGAACGCCGCCCTCACGCCACAGCAACTGAAAGCGCTGGAAGCGGTGCTCAAGCCTGAGCAGCAGCGGACAGTTTCGCAGTTGCTGGGACCGGATTTCGACCTGTCGCAGCTTCCCTCGCGGTACTGTCCCGCCCCGGCCCTCGCCGACATCGCCGAGTGGATCAACTCTGATCCGCTGACGCTGGAAGACCTGCATGGCAAGGTCGTTGTCGTTCACTTCTGGACGTTCGGCTGCATCAACTGCATCCGCAACATTCCGCATTACGAGGGGTGGTATCAGAAGTACCTCGGGCGCGATGTCGTGATCGTCGGCATTCACACGCCGGAGACGGAGGGGGAACGCGACCTCGCAGCGGTGCGCAGCAAGGTGGCTGAGTACAAGATGCAGTACCCGGTCGCCGTCGACGGCAAGGGCGCAACGTGGACCGCGTGGGCGAATGCCTGGTGGCCGAGCGTGTACCTCGTCGACAAGCGCGGCTACGTCCGCGACTGGTGGTACGGGGAACTGAACTGGCAGGACGCAAAAGGTGAGGAACACATGCGCCGCCGCATCGACGCCCTCCTGGCGGAGGAGTGACAGCGCGCCAACGTCGCTTGCGGTTTCGCCTCCCGATGTCATCACAGCGTCCGCCGACCCACCCCCTGGAGTCTTCCATGCCCGCCGATTTCCGTCCCGATCGTCGCACGTTTCTGTCCGCCGCCGGCACGGCGACCGGACTCGCCCTGGCGGCCGCCAAGTTGCCGACGGCACGGGCGTTTGGCGCCAACGAGCGCTTTCGCGCCGCGGTCATCGGCACGGGCAACCAGGGGCAGTCCCACGTCAAGGCGTGGGGCGAGCACCCGGACGTCGATCTCGTGTATGTCTGCGACCTCGACTCCGAACGCGCCGGGAAAGCCGCCGGGTTGGTCGCCGGCGCACAGCCAATTGCCGACCTGCGGCGCGTTCTGGACGACGAGTCCATCGATGTCGTTTCCATCGCCACTCCCGATCACTGGCATACTCCGGCGGCGATTCTCGCGCTTGAGGCTGGCAAGCACGTGTATGTCGAGAAACCGTGCTCGCACAACCTGCGTGAAGGGCAACTGCTGATCGCTGCGCAGGAGCGGACTGGCCGGCTCGTTCAGCATGGAACCCAGACGCGCAGCGGGCTCGGCGCGCAGCAGGCCATCCAGATGCTCCGCGAAGGGGTCATCGGCGACGTGCTCGTGGCGCGGGCGTGGAACATTCAGTTCCGGTCGAACATCGGCAAGGAGCAGCCCAGCGATCCGCCGGCGGGGTTCGACTACGACACCTGGGTCGGTCCCGCGCCATTCGTTCCGTTTCAGAAGAACCGATTCCACTACAACTGGCACTGGTGGTTCAACTTCGGCACCGGTGATGCCGGCAACGACGGCGTGCACGAGATCGACCTGGCCCGCTGGGGGCTGGGCGTCGAGACGCTGCCGTCGCGCGTGGCGGTCGTCGGCGGCAAGTATTTTCACGACGACGACCAGCAGTTCCCGGACACCCTGACCGCCGCCTTCGAGTATCCCGGCGACGGGACCGTCGGGCACCGCAAGCAGCTCATCTTCGAGATGCGGCTGTGGTCGACGAACTATCCCGAAGGCGTCGACAGCGGCGTCGAGTTCCTCGGCACCAAGGGGCGGATGTTCGCCAGCAAGCGCGGCAAGTTCGCCGTCTTCGCGGGCCGCAACGAACGCCTCGAACGCGAACTGGAGCATCCGCTCCCCGGCAGCGTGCAGGCGCAGCAGCGGAACCTGCTCGATGCCATCAAAGGGCAGGCCGAACTGTTCGCGAATGCGCGTACCGGTCACCAGTCCGCCGCGATCCCGCATCTGGCAAACGCCGCGGTACGTCTCGGCCGATCGTTCGAGATCGACCCACAGACCGAACAGTCTCCCGACGCCGACGCCCAGCCGCTCCTGCGTCGCGCGTATCGCGACGATCACTGGGGCACGCCGAAGGGGGCGTAAGCGAAGTCGTACTAGCCGCGACCGTAAGGGAGCGCAACACGCAGTGCGCTCCCTTACGGTCGCGGCTGGTCAAGGCAATTCATATCGCGATCAGTCCCGCAGCGGCCACGCCAACTGCTCATGCAGGAAGTCGAACGTCTCGCGATCGCCGTGCTCCGCCGGCGGATTCCAGCCGGCGTAATGCGTGTACCGCGTGCGGTCGGCGATCCCGAGGTTCTCGTACAGCAGCTCCACGCGGCCGTACTCGCCCCGCGCCCGGTCCGCCGCGATGCCGTGATGATGGAAATCCTCCACCATGAACGGCCGCGGGCAGATCAGCGCCGCCAGGTCGCCATAGTTGAACGTGCTCCCCAGTCCAAACTCGAAGATTTCGTATTCGGCATGCGCCAGGTACCCGCTGTTGAACCGGTTGGAGACCGTCCGCCAGATCCAGTCGCTGAAGTCCGACGAGCAGATCGACAGGCAGTAGCCGTCCAGCACGCCCGGGATCCGCATCGCTGATTTGCCACCATAGGAAATCCCATAGAACGCGATCCGCTGTGGATCGACGCCCGGCAGCGACGCCAGCCAGCGCAGCAGTTGTTCATGCTGCAGGATCATCAAGGCGAACAGCGACTTGCCCAGCGGGTTGGCCTTCCGCTGCAGCGTGCGGAACAGGTCACCTCCCCGATACAGATGCTGCGGCGCAAACGTGATGAATCCGCGCCGCGCCAGCCGCGCCGCAAAGTCCCGGTACGAAGTCTTGTCTCCCGTGACTGCGAACTCGGTTCGACCTTCCAGCCCATGCTGGCAGACAACCACCGGCCGTTGCTCGCCGGGTTTGAGATCCCTGGGCAGCAACAGCGTCCCGTACAGGATGACATCCGGGACGACGTTGATGATGACCTCGTAGCCCAGAAACTGCGGATCGTCGTACAGCAGATGTGTCTGCGGCTGCGGGTCGGACAGCGGAACGTCGAAGCGGCCGATGATCTCGTTTCGCAGGTAGTCGCGATACGATTCGGTGCTCGCTGCAAACGTCGCGATGTCGGAGGTCTCGCGGTCGATCTTCGAGGTGAAGGCGGCGCGCGTCAGCGGGCCGTCGGACACCAGCCGTTCGTTGTACTCGCTGATCTCATGAAACTGCCGCGACAGGCGCACGCTCGATGGCTCCGCTCCTTCGACGACATCGATTAGCCCATTGTTCGGAGTCAGTTGGGCGTTAATGCCCAGCGACGTGAGCACGGCCTGCAGAAATGCCTCCGTCCCTGGCAAGCCGCCGCCACTGTTGCTTTCAACGAACTCCATTCTCGCCGCGGGCTGGAGACCTGCGACGAGTTCACCGGCCCGGGCGAATTCGGCCTCCACGTCCATCAGCGTCGGCGATGTAATGCTTGCCGGCGCGCTGTCCACGCCGGAGGGAATCTCCACGGTCGGAAACGCGCTCGCCTCGACGATGAACGATCGCGGCACGACGAGACTTGCCAGCTCCGCGTCGCCGAATTCTCGCAGCAGCCCGAAGACGTTGCGGTCGATCGGCTCCTCCCAGATGGTCTGTCGCGAATGGAAGTACCCGCTGACGCCTACCGCATCGATGCGCTCGTCCAGCGCGCCCGCATACAGCGAGATCATTCCCCCCTCGCCGTAGCCGACGACCGCAATCGGTCGATCACGCAACGCGCACCAGTCCACGGCTGCCAGCACTTTCTGTACCTCGTAACCGATGAGATGCCGACCCATCTGATAGGCCGGCCGGTACAGGATCTCGCGATGCGTCACTTTCCCCGGCCGCTGGCCGGCCGCGATCACCGACAGCTCCATGCCGCGATTGATCAGCATCGGCACGAGCACCTGGCACCCGCTTTCGGCGAAACGCCGCGCGAACTGCGCCGCAGCGTCCATTCCCGGTTCCAGCCCACACAGCATCTCCGGCGACTGTTCGCAGTCCGGAAGCGCAATGATGCTGGCGAGCGGCTCTCGGCCCGTCGGTCGCAGCAGCAGCCCTTCGCCATGCAGGCCGTCGTCCGCAGGCCAGCGGACGGCGAGCACTTCGTACCCCGCTCCCTGTCCAACCACGGCGGAGCGCTCTGTCGTCGCCAGCAATTCCAGCGACGTGCAGGGCGGTCGCTCAGCATGCAGGCCGAGAGTCGTCCGCAGGTGCTCACGGTTGGCTGCCACGGACCTCGCGTAGGACTGATGTGATGACAAGTCGCGGTGCCAGAACGCAGCCCGTTCGTCGATCGATTCCCGCAGTTTCTGCAGCAGAAATCGATCGACCCCGCGGATCATGTGCTCGGAGATGTCTCCCTCAAGCGTGAAGGCCGCTGTCCCCGGCAGCGGGGCCCCCAGTTCCGGCGGTTCGGCGGCCATTCCGGCGGTGACGAGCAGCATGCCCGCGGCAAACGGGCCGAAGCAGCCGCAGCGATGGTGACCGGTCAATCAACAGCTCCTGGCTGAAGGGTTGTTTCAGAACGACGTGGATCAGGCAGCCTGCCTGATCGAACTGCCGGAAACGCGGACGCTCATGCTGGCAGCATGAGCCACGAACACGGTTAATGAAACACCGTCTGAACGCCGAGCCGCAGCCCGCGTTCTTAATGAACCGATCCTCATCCGCCGGTTGAGCGGCCGGTCAGCGGTGAGGAGACGGTTGTGGTCGGCGGCGCGACGGGCGGGGACAACGGAGCATAACGGGGAGCGGCATCCCGTTCCGGCAGCGTCTCGATCACGGCGCGAAACTTGTCAAGCGCCTGCTGGTGTTCCGGCGCGTCGCTCGTCATCAGGTTCTGCTGCTCGTCCGGATCGACCTGGAGGTCGTACAGCGCATCAATCGTGCGCAGCGAATTGACATGGACCTTGAACTGCCGATCGCGGAGGACTCGTTCGGCAAATGGCTGCGCCGGTTCGACATGCTGGCCGTCCAGTTCCAGTTCGCCCGAGAGCGACATGATCCATTCGCGCGGTTGAGGGTCGTCGCATCCCACCAGGAGAGGCGCGACCGAGTGGCCGTCAAAGCTCGGGTCCGGTTCGGACTGGATGAGCGCCAGGTCGCACACGGTCGGCGCCAGATCGGTGAAATCGACGAGCGCGTCGGATTCAGCGCCTGCGGGCACGCTGGCGGGTCCGGCAACGATCAGCGGCACGCGCACGGCGCGCTCCGAAAGCACGCCCCGGCTGTCCTCCTGCTGAGAGCCGGGGATCTCTGGTGGCGTGCCCCCGTCGCTGGTGAAGATGAAGAACGTGCGCTCGCGCCGCCGCGTGTCGTCCAGAAACGCCAGCAGGCGGCCCACGACCTTGTCGGTGTACCGGACCCTCGCTCGATAAAGCTCCGCTTCGTCCGTCGGTTGGGGTTCATCCGGCGTGGAACTGTGCGTCGTCGCCGGCAGCGTTGCCGCATAGTATAGAAAGAACGGCCGACGCCCGTTACGGCGGGTCATGTTCGGCAGAAACGCAGTAAACAGATCGGGACCGAACTCGCCCGGATAAGTCCCTGCGGCGCCCCAGTCGTATTGACGGACGCCGGCAGTCGGCCAGAGTTCGGCGTTTTCATCAACGGCCGTATTCTTGATCGGGCCGTTCACATACAGATGCGGGTTCCAGTGGCGTTGCCGGGTCGCCGGGTCGTTCGGGGCGGCGCCGGTCCAGACGCACCATCGCCGGAAACCGTGGTGTAACAGGGCGTCGGGCTGCTTCTGGAAATTGTTCAGCTGCCATTGACCCACGATGCACGTGGAGAAATTGGCACGGGCAAACCGTTCTCCGAGACCCGCGTACTGCTCCCAGTCGAACCAGCAGCCCTGGCCGGCCTCCGGCACGTTCCAGTCTCCGATCCACCCGTGCCGGCACGGGTACTGGCCGGTTAACAGCGTGACGCGCGCTGCGACTGGCTGCGGCATCGAATAGACGTTCGTGAACTTCATCCCGCGGGCGGCGAGCGAGTCGATGTTCGGCGTCTCGACTTCGGTCCCGCCATAGCAGCCGAGCCATTCCGGCCCGAGGCCTTCGGCCACAAACACGATGATGCTCAGCGCCTGCCCGTCGAATGTGTTCGTGCGAATCAGTTCGCGCCAGTCGCTCTCGGCGTCGGACCGCAGCGAGAAATCAAGCGTCCGTTTTCCGGGACCCAACTCCACGAACTGAGTCGTCCGGCTGTTGTAGACCGACGGCAGGATCTCCGGAGGAACAGGGCCGCCCGGTGTTGCGGGAACCGCCGTCGAGATGCTGACGCGATACCGGCCCGCATCGATCTGATGATGCCGCCGGTCCGGGTACAGCCGGTAATGGCCCTGTTCATCGGTGCGGCCCACGGCGTAGGCGCCGCTGTCCCGCGAGTAGAACCACAGACCGGCGCCAGGCACCGGCCGACCGTCGAGCTGGACGACCCCTTCCACCTGCGCTGCGGGCGGCAGATTGAAGGCCGGCAACACCTCGTCATACACCTCGGGCGAGTCCTCGACGTAGAAACTCGGCCCCTCCCCGCACCCCGTGAAGCTCACGGCACACAGGATCGCACCGAGGATCGTCGGACATTGCCGATTCCGCAACATTTCGTTGCCTGCCGGGTCTGCCTCCGCGCAGGGTTCCACACGCTGCCGGGCAGCGCCGCAGAGTTCATCGCGGACCCATCCATTCTAACGGCGCCAGCCCGTGTTGCCAGAATCGACCACGTCATCCACTGCCGGTTCTTCTGTTCGTCCAATCCGTCATTGCAACAGGTCCAGCAGGTACGGGCCGAAAACCAGCAGTCCGATCACCACTGCTCCCAGCGACGCGATCAGCACGGCCGCAGCGGCCGCATCCTTGGCCTTCCCGGCCAGCGGATGCGGGGTCGGAGAGGCGATGTCCGTCAGATACTCGATCGAGGTGTTCAACGCTTCCGCCATCCAGACCGACGTGACGGAGAACATGACGAAGCACCATTCCGTCGCGGTCAGGCCGCACGCTGTTCCTGCGAGAACAGCGGCGACGGTCGCGACCGCATGAATCCGGGCATTGTGGTGGGAGCGGAGCATGTCACCGGCCCCCCGGACGGCGCAGGCGACGCTGCTCCAGCGGTCTGCCAGCGAAAAACGCCTCTGCTCAGACATCATTCCCCCCGGGGCATCGATCTTCTGGGCTCGTTTCCCGTTAGTTGCAGCCGGGTGCCTGAGTCAGTACACTTCACGGCCCAAAACTACAGTCGGGGTACGGGCCGGCGCAACTGCCTGCGGCCGGCTGAATTACAGCAAAATTGCTGCACAACTCCAATCGTCCGCACGTTATGGCCACCATTCAGAAGCTGTCCGCCAACCGGCGGAAGGAACTCGGTACGACCGCTTGCCGCCGATTGCGTCGCAGCGGTCTTGTGCCCGGAAATGTCTATGGACACGGTCAGGAACCCGTGGCCATCAGTTTTGACGGGGAGCTGATCCGCCCGGTGGTGACCAGCGGCGCCCATGTCGTCAATCTGGAACTGGACGGGGAATCCCAGACGGCACTGATCCGCGACGTGCAATGGGACACGTTCAGCACTTACGTTCGGCATCTGGACCTGGTCCGCGTCGATGCCAACGAGCGCGTGCGGCTGAGCGTGACTGTCCAGCTGAAGGGGACGGCCATCGGCACCATGGCTGGCGGAATCGTCGAACAGCCGCTGCACGCCCTGCACATTGAGTGTCCGGCGATTCAGATTCCGGATTTCATCTCGGTCAAGGTCGGCCACCTGGAGATTGGCCAGTCGGTCCATGTGCGGGAACTGACCGACGTCCCCGAAGGCGTCGCCATCCTCGATTCCCCGGACGCACTGATTGTGCACATCGTCAAGCCGGGCATCGTCGAAGAGCCTTCGGCGGAAGCAGTGCCTGGTCCGGCGGAGCCTGAACTGATCAAGCGCGAGAAGAAGACCGAAGACGAGGACGCCTGATCCTCCCTGCCTGCCGGTTTCCAGCCCCACAAGCCCGCGGCCATGCTGCCGCGGGTGTTGCGGCGGCAGTTCGCAGACGATCCGCGACACGCACGGACACGGCCGCCGTTTCCTGCGCTTTGAAATTGCGGTCTGCTCGCGCCGAACGTCCGTGCGAACCGACGGAGGCCCGACCGGATGAAACTGATCGTCGGACTCGGAAATCCGGGGCGAAAGTACGTCGGGACGCGGCACAACATCGGTTTTGACGTGCTCGCCGAACTGGGGCGCCGACAGGGCGCTCCATCGCCGCGCTCCGCGTTCGATGCTGAG
>JAEUIG010000575.1 GCA_016795125.1 Planctomycetaceae bacterium
TGACGCGCGTCCGCTACAAGGTCGAGGACACTCGCGTCGGTCAGCGGACGAACTACGACAAGCTGACGATGGAGATCTGGACGAACGGGACGGTCGGCCCGGAGATGGCCCTGGTGGAAGCGGCCAAGATTCTCCGCAAGCACCTGAATCCGTTCATCAACTTCCGCGAGCCGGGACCGGAACTGGCGCCGGAATCCGGCCTGAAAGGAATGCTCGAAGCCACCGGCTACTCGCCGATCGACCTCGAGCTGGAAGAGAAGCTGGGCATGAGCCTGGCCGAACTGAACCTGTCGGTCCGGGCCACGAACTGCCTCGAGTCCGAAGGCATCAACACCGTGCGCGATCTCGTGTCGCGCGGCGATGATCAGCTGCTGCAGGTGCGGAACTTCGGTGAAACCACGCTGCTGGAAGTCAAGGAGCGGCTGCAGGCGATCGGCCTGCGGCTGGGAATGAAAGTGCCGCAGCACATTCGCGGCTAACGTCGATCACAGCGAGTTGAGACTGTCATGAGACACCGTTTGCGGGGCCGAGTCCTCGGCCGCACACCGTCGCACCGCGTCGCCATGTTTCGGAACATGGCGTGCAGCCTGATTCTCACCATGCGCGCCGACCCTGAAAGGGAAGGCGATGCGAAGGTGCGCGGACGAATCGTCACCACGGTCCCCAAGGCCAAGGAACTGCGGCCGGTCGTCGAGAAGCTGATCACGCTGGCCAAGAAGGCGGCGCCGCATCTGGAACGCGCCGCCGCGCTGGGCACGACCGAAGAACGCAACAGCCCCGGCTGGAAGCAGTGGCGCGAGTCCGCCCAGTGGCAACAGTGGAACGCCGCCATGGCCCCGGCTCTCAACTATCGCCGCCGGGCGTTCGCCGTCCTCCGCGACAACGAGGCCGTCGACATCCTGTTCAACGAACTGGCCACCCGGTTCAGCGACCGGCCGGGAGGCTACACCCGCGTGTTGCGCCTGGCCAAGCCGCGACTCGGTGATGCCGGCGAACGGGCGATCATCGAGTTCGTGGGCGATCGCGACCGCGTCAAGCGCCGTCGCAGCGCCCCGGTTGTCGTCAGCACGTAGGCGCAGGAGTAGTCGGCGGCGATTGCGGGTGAAATGCCCCTGATGGGCCCTCTGCGACGAAAGGATGCTCGCATGAGTGGACGGCAGCGCGGTGCAGCGACCTTCGATTTCTCGGCAGCCATGTCCCGGCTGTGCGCCGATGTCACGGACCGTGTCGACGAACTGCTGCATGTCGACATGGCGCATGTGGCGGTCTCGTTCGCGCAAACCCGCCGACGCGTGCTGCACGGGCTGCAGGCCAAGCTGACTCCCATGCGGTTTGAAGGGGGCGCTCTCACCACTCAGCGAAACGGCCGGCTATGGACGTGCCAGCGGCTCGTTCATGACGGCCGCGAGATGCTGTACATCCTCACGTTCTACCTGCCGCGGTTCCTCGATCAGCCGTTTCACGAGAAGCTGACGACCGTTACCCACGAACTGCTGCACGTCAATCCGCGGTTTGACGGCGACCTGCGCCGCTTCGGCGGCCGCTGCTACATGCATTCGCCGCGGCAAAAGGAGTTCGACCGCCAGGCGGCCGATCTCGCTCGCAAGTACCTCGCATCCGGTCCCCCGGCCGAGTTGTACGATTTCCTCCGCTGCGACTTCCGCGGCCTGCTGCGGCGCCACGGCGCGGTGGTCGGCCTGCAGGTGCCGATCCCCAAGCTGATTCCGGTCCCGGACTCCCGCACGGCCTGACCGGTGCGATTGTGCGACCAGCAACGGTGAGCCGCATTCTGCGGGCGGCGGCACAATCGTTCCTGCCGGCAGGTTGATCCGCGCCAGTCCGGGTTCCTGCCAGGCTGCTGCGGCCCTCGGCCGGCCCGTCGCAGTGCAAGCTAGACTACGCGGACACCTCACCTCTTGTTGTCTGCTGCGGAGTTCCGGCGATGTCACTGCTGGCTGCGGTCCTGCCCTGGTCGGCTGCTCAGGGTTCGGGCACCCTCAAGGAGTACGTGCTGCGCCGCGCCGACGACTTCCGGATGATTCCGGCGGCGGCGATGAAGGCCCTGGAGATCGGCCGGAATCCCGCCTGCAGCGTGGCCGAATATGCCGCCGCCATCGAGCGCGATCACCGGTTGACGATCGACCTGCTCGGCATGGCGAACAGCTCGCTGTTCGCACGCGGAGCGCCGGCCACGTCGCTGAACGACGCCGTCCGGCGGCTCGGCATGCGCCGCTGCCATGCACTGATCCTGTCCACGTGCACTGCCGGACTCATGCGGTCGCTCCCCTTCGAGCACGCCGAGGTCCGCGAGGCCCTGTGGCGGCACGGTTACCTGACGGCTGTCGTCTGCCGGCATCTGAATGAAACCTTGCGGCTGGGCTTCAGTGGTGAGGAGTTCACGGCAGGGCTGCTGCACGACCTGGGCCGCTCCCTGCTGGCGGCGACGGTTCCGAGCAGATTCTCCGCGGTCGAGTCCGACACCGACGAACCCGGCGCCGACATTCTCGATCGCGAACGAGAGGCGCTGGGCACAGACCATTGCGAACTGGGGACCGCCTTCGCCGTCCGCAACGGCCTGCCTGCCTCGCTGATCGCCGTCATCCAGCATCACCATCGGCCGCATGAGGCCAAAGAGCTCCAGAAGCTCGTCGCCGTTGTGGCCATCGCTGACCACATGGCCAACCGCATTGAGAATTGTCCAGCCCCCGAAGCCGACGAGGAGCCCGACAACCCGTTCATCTCGTTCCTGGCCGAAAGCGACCGGGTCCGCGCGGCGCTCGACGACGTCACGCCGACAATGGCGAATGAGGCACTGATCGAAGCTCAGCGCCTGATCGCATAGCCGGCCGGCGGCGGGCGCTGCGATTCGTGGAACTGGAACAGCCTCCCACGCCGGCCGCCGGATCTGCAGCCGTTCAGCGAATCCCGGGGCCATCGCCGCTGTCCGCGAGCTATGGTTTCGCGGACCACATCATCGGTCTCCGCCGGCTCAGGCGGAGCACAACGGGGAGTTCTTTTCGATGTCGCTGGCGACTGCGACTCACATTTCGATCGATCCGGCGATTGTCGACGTCAAGGAGCTGGTGCTGAAGCGCGCCGCCGACTTCACGATGATTCCCGCCGCCGCCATGAAGGCCATGCAGGTCGGACGCAATCCCGCCTGCAGCTTCAAGGAATACACCGTCGCGATCGAACGGGACGTCCGCCTCACGGCCGATATCCTCAGCATGGCGAATACATCGCTGTATTCGGCCGGAACCCCCGTCACGACGCTGCTGGACGCCGTCCGCCGGCTGGGCCTCGTCAAATGCCAGGAACTGATCCTGGCGACGTGCACCGCCGGTCTCATGAAACAGCTCCCCTTCAAGCACGCGCGGCTCCGCGAGCAGCTCTGGAAGCAGGGGTACCTCACGGCCGTCGTCTGCATGCAACTGAACCAGAGCCTCCGGATGGGATTCAACGGCGAGGAATTCACCGCCGGCCTGATGCACGACCTGGGACGCTCGCTGCTGGCGGCCACGGCGCCCGACCTCTACGCACAGATCATCAAGGAGATCGGACCCGACATCCACCGCACCCTCGACGTGGAACGGGCGATCCTCGGGACCGACCACTGCGAGATCGGCGGTGAGTTCGGTCGTCGCAACGAACTGCCGCCGCAGCTGGTCTCCGTCATCCAGCATCATCATGCACCACAGCATGACGGTGAGTACTCAACGCTGACGACCCTGGTTGCACTCGCGGCGCAGATCTCCTCGCGGCTCGAAGCCGATCAGCCGGCGGTCGACGAAGAGTCCGAAACGATGCCGTCGTCGTCCCTTGTCACCGATATGGCGAAGCTGCGCGACGTCGTCTCCACCATGACCCGCGAATTCACCGCCAGGACCTATGCCGAAGCCAACAAGCTGATGACCTGACGATCTCCCCTCTCCCTCCGGGAGAGGGGCCGGTGGTGAGGGTGAGTGTCCCACGGCTTCGTTGCACCAGGACATTGATCGATCGGCGGTCCATCAGACCGCCAGCTCGGCGATCGCCGCGATGGCGGCGGCAATCTGCTCGGCAGTGACAAACGGTCCGACACTCAGCCGCAGCGTGCCTCCGGCTGCCAGCGTTCCGAGCGACTCATGCGCTCCCGGCGCACAGTGCAGCCCGGCCCGCGTCTCGATGCCGAAGCTGTCATCGAGAATTGCCGCGGCATCCTGCGGATCGAGCCCCGCGACGTTGAGGCTCACGACCCCCGTGCGCGCAACCGCCTCTGAGGGACCATACACCGTCACCGCTGGGAGCTGTCGCAGCCCCTCCAGCAACTGCTCCACCAGTTCCTGTTCGTGTGCCTGCCTGCCGCGAACGCCGCCGTTGGCCTCGATCCACCGCAGCGCCGCTTCCAGTCCCACCAGTCCGGGAGCATTGTGATTGCCCGACTCGAACGTGTCCGGCCCGGCCTTTGGCTGACGGTCGCTTTCGCTGCGGGAACCGGTCCCTCCCTGGCGAAAACTGCGGACCCGGTCCGCGATCTCCGGCCGAACGTAGAACAGCCCCGTACCCAGCGGCCCGAGCAATCCCTTGTGTCCGGAGCAGGCCAGCAGATCGATCTCGCTGCCGGCAACGTCGATCGGACAATGCCCGGCCGTCTGCGCAGCGTCGACCAGGCACAGCGCGCCGTGCCGGTGGGCGATGGCCGCCACATCGGCGATTGGCTGAACGGCGCCGGTCACGTTCGAAGCGTGCGTCACCGCGATGAGCGCCGTCCGCGGCGTCACGGCGCGCTCGATTTCCCGTGGATCGAGAACTCCCTGAGAATCGACGCCGACACGGGTCACTTCGATGCCGATCCGCTCGCGCAGTTCGGCCAGTGGACGCAGCACGGAGTTATGTTCGATGACGGTCGTCACGACATGGTCGCCGGCCCGCAGCACGCCGTGCAGGCCGATATTGAGCGCGTCGGTGCCGTTGAAGCAGAAGCTGACGGAGTCCGCGCTTCGTGCACCGAGCAAACGGGCCGAAAGCTCGCGGCAGCGATCCACAGTCCGCCGCACGTCTCCGGCCTGCCGTGTCGCGCCACGACCGACCGCCACGCCGCACTCGCGCTGGTAACGATCAACCGCATCGTAGACCGCGGCCGGCTTCGGCCAGGTTGTC
>JAEUIG010000845.1 GCA_016795125.1 Planctomycetaceae bacterium
GGTGATGCATACCGGCGAAGCCCAGACCCCCGGCGGCCGCGCCGGCGAAGGCACCACCGGCACCCTGTCAGATTCTCTCCATCGCCTCGGCTTCGAACTGGCTCGCTTCAAGACCGGCACACCCGCCCGGCTCAACGGACGCACGATCGACTACTCCGTTCTTGAAGAACAACCCGGCGACTCCGAACCGCAGCCGTTTTCGTTCCTCACCGACGCCATCACCCAGCCGCAGCTCTGCTGCTGGCTGACCAAGACGACCGCCGACGTACACGCGGTGATCCGCGCGAATCTGCACCGCGCGCCAATGTACTCCGGACAGATCGCGTCGCGCGGACCACGTTACTGCCCGTCCATCGAGGACAAGGTCGTCCGCTTCGCCGACAAGGAATCGCACCAGATCTTCCTGGAGCCGGAAGGCCGCAACACGCGGGAGATTTACTGCAACGGCATCTCCACCAGCCTGCCGCGTGACGTTCAGGAACAGATGATCCACGGCATCCCCGGCCTGGAGCACGCCGACATCATGCGCTACGGGTACGCCGTCGAGTACGACTACGCCCCCCCCTCCCAACTCCAGCTCACACTGGAAACCAAACTCGTCGGGGGCCTCTACTTCGCGGGCCAAATCAACGGCACCACCGGCTATGAAGAGGCCGCCGGACAGGGACTGATGGCCGGCATCAACGCCGCCCTCGCTCTTCGCGGCGATCCTCCACTGATCCTCGATCGCAACCAGGCGTACCTCGGCGTGTTGATCGACGACCTCGTGACAAAGGGCGTCGACGAACCGTACCGGATGTTCACCTCGCGGGCCGAATACCGCCTCATCCTCCGGCACGACAACGCCGATCGGCGTCTCACACCGATTGGCGAGCGGATCGGACTGGCCGATCCCGAGCGCTGTCGCAGGTTCCGTCAGCACGTCGCCGAAGTCGATTCGCTCCATGCGGCGCTGCGGCAGACCCGGCACGAGGGCCAGACGCTGGAAGCCTGGCTGCGCCGTCCGGAGATCGAGCGGGAGCACCTGGAAGCGTTCTGGCCTGAGCTGCGCTCGGCCACTTCTCCTCTGGCCTGGCAGCAGGTCCGGACCGACGTGAAGTACGCCGGGTACATCCGCATGCAGGAGCGGGAAATCGAGCGGCACGAGAAAGTGCGTGAGATGCGCATTCCGTCGCTGTTCGATTTCGCGGCCGTCCCGAACCTCCGCGCAGAAGCACGCGAAAAACTCACCCGCATTCGCCCGCGCGACCTTGCGCAGGCCGGACGAGTCAGCGGCATCACGCCGGCCGACCTCGCCGTGCTCATGCTCTATCTGCGATGAAGCCGCAAAACCGCAAGCGTTGCTCGCTTGCGGTTTCGCGATTTCACGCAACTGCGGACATCGGGCGAGTGAGGAAACTACGGCGAACAGCGCAATCAGAAGCGGAAAACCCCCGTTGACCGATTTCACAGAATAGATACAATCGGCCCCTGTGATAACGCCGGTAAGATCGGTATGCCGGACACAACACCGCAGGCTGTTCGCCGAGGTGTTCATTCGCACGCGACTCTTTCACCTCCGCGGTACGGAAACCGCCCATGGCGAGTCGTCTTTTACGCGGGCTCGTGTATTCGCTGCTCTGGGTTTTCATCCAGGGAGGTTCCAAGTGCTTAGTCCCGTTCGATCTGCGGGGCGTGTTTCAGGGATAGACCAGCACAATGAAAACCGTGTTTACCACCGGCGAGGCTGCCAAGATCTGTAAGGTCAGTCAGCAGACCATCATCCGCTGCTTCGATTCCGGCCAGCTCAAGGGATTTCGCGTCCCCGGGTCGCGGTTCCGCCGCATCCCCCGCGACGTTCTCTACCGCTTCATGCGGGAAAACGGCATCCCCACCGACGCTCTCGAAAGCGGAAAGCGGAAAGCCGTGGTCGTGGACGACGACGTCGAACTCGTCGAACTGATCCGCGACGCGCTGCAGGCCGACGGCCGGTTTGAAGTCCGCGTGGCGAACAACGGCTTCGACGCCGGCATGATCGTCAAGGAATACCGTCCCGACGTCATCGTGCTCGACGTCATGCTGCCGGACATCAACGGCAAGGAAGTCTGCCAGCGAATCCGCAGCGACTCCACTCTCGACGATTCGCGGATCATCTGCATCAGCGGCATGGTCGAAGCGGACAAGATCGACGAACTCAAGACTTCCGGCGCGAATGACTTCCTCCAGAAGCCGTTCGAGGTGGACTCGCTGATCGATTCCATCTGCCGTCTGCTCGATATGGACGTGCCGGCGCGGTAGTCGTGAGTGACACTGACGAAACGGGGGTGCCACTGGCTTTGCCAGTGCCGATTCGCAAATTCGTCGTCGGTTTTCGATTCGCACTGGCGGAGCCAGTGGCACCCGACAGTATTCCAAGCCCCCTCACCCCGGCCCTCTCCCCCGATCGGATTCTGGCTGAGATCAACGTTTTTCACGGGGGAGAGGGGGCAAAGCGAACTGTTTTGTCTTCCGAGTCCGACGAATCCGGTCGCGATTTCGAATCGCGCCTGCGCGACGACAAACTCGCGGCGCTCGCCGAGTTTGCCGCCGGCGCAGGGCACGAGATCAACAATCCGCTTGCCACGATCCTGATCTGCGCCCAGAAACTGCAGCAGGGGCTGACCGATCCGGAACAGCAGCGGCTGCTCGCCACCATCGGCGGGCAGGCGCTGCGCGTCCGCGACATGATCGGCGACCTGATGCTGTTCGCGCGCCCGCCGGCGCCCCGCCCCGAACCGCTGGACCTGTCCGCCGTCGTCACGGAGGTACTCGACCGCTTCCGCGAGCGACTGCGCGACGCACGAATCGTGATCCACGCCCGCACGCCGTCGGCCGTCCCGGTGTACGCCGATCCCACGCAGCTGCGCGTCGTCATCAGTGAACTGTTGCGGAACTCGATCCAGGCGCAGCCGGACGGCGGCAGCATCACCATCGAGTGCCATGCCGCCGAGACCGAATCG
>JAEUIG010000627.1 GCA_016795125.1 Planctomycetaceae bacterium
GGCCGCTGGTACTTCGACGCGGCCAACGGCCGCTGGCTCGGATTCGACACCGGCGTCACGGAGGACGCGGATGAATGCGAAGTCCGACTCGACGCATTCCAGCCATTGGAAGGCCGTTCATTTCCCCGGCGACTGACCGTCCGCCACGCCAACGCCCCCGTCGCCGTGTTCCAGATTGAATCCATTGACCTACCATAGCCTTAACCGCCCCGGCGGGGCGGAAGTCTGTTGCCACGGGTGGAACGCAGCTCGCCGCAAGGCGAGCGGAGTGGAACCCGTGGATAGCGATTGGATGACGGCGCTTTCGCCCCGGCAGGGGCGACCGAGACCGCGGAATCCGGCCAACTTGAGTAATCACATGGCATGTCGTGCATCGGCCTTCTGCTTGGCGCTCGCCTTCGCCGTGCTCGTCTCGCTCCCCGCCTCCGCCGCGCCCGACCCCGCCGTCATCGACTCCGTGCAGCAGCGAGTCGTGAAAATCTACGGATCCGGCGGCATCGCCAACCTTTACTCCTACGGCACCGGGTTCCTGGTCTCGCCCGAAGGACATATTGTCACCGTCTGGAGCCATGTCCTCGACGGCGACGTCGTCACCGTCGTCCTGAACGATGGCCGCCGGTTCTATGGCAAACTCCTCAATGCCGAGCCGAAGCTTGATCTCGCCGTCGTGAAGATCGACGCGTCCGACCTGCCGTACTTTGACCTGCAGCAGACCCCCCTGGCCGCGCCGGGAACACGCGTCCTGGGGTTCTCGAACATGTTCAAGGTGGCGGCCGGGGACGAACCGGTCTCCGTCGTCCACGGCGTCGTCACTGCCGTCACTCAGCTCACGGCGCGCCGCGGCCGCTTTGAGGTCCCGTATTCCGGGCCCGTGTATGTCGTGGACGCCGTCACCAACAACTCCGGCGCTGCCGGCGGAGTGCTCACCAACTACGACGGCCAGCTTCTCGGCATGCTCGGCCGCGAACTCCTCCATGCCGACAGCAATACGTGGATCAACTACGTCATGCCGATCGGCGAACTCGCGCCGACGATCGACGCCATCCGCACCGGCGACTTCACCGCGCTCGACAACCCGCCGGAGGAGACCAATCCGCTGCGGTACTCGGCGCTCGACTTCGGGATCGTGCTGGTGCCCGACGTCATCTATCGCACGCCGGCCTACATTGACTCCGTCCGGCCGGACTCGCAGGCCGCTGCCGCCGGACTCCGGCCCGATGACCTCGTCGTGTTCCTCAACAACCAGCTGGTGCCGTCCATCCGCGTCCTGGAAGAAAACCTCGGCCGGCTGCAGGCCGAAGACGATGTGCAGCTCGTCGTCCGCCGCGGCAACCAGCTCGTTTCCGTCCTGCTGCGCGCGCCGCGCAACGCGGATGCTTCCCGTTAAGCTTTGACACAAAGACACCAAGTCACAAAGACTCACAGAGGAACATGACACGACGCCGACATCATTGGCGCCTCTCCGTGTCCTCTGTGCCTCTGTGTTGAATGCATTCAAGTTCATGTGTTTGACTCGCGCGATAATCGCCTTGGCGCTCATGGCACTGCTCCTTCCCGCAGGCGTCCGCGCCCAGTCCGCCGCCGAAGAACAGGCCTTCCGCCAGGCGGCCGCCCTCGCCGATCCCTCCATCGTCCGCATCGAGACCGTCGGCGGACTCGACGTCGTCGGTGAGCTGCTGACCGGGACCGGGCCGACCACCGGCGTCGTCGTCTCTCCCGACGGCCTGATCATCACCAGCTCCTTCAATTTCATTTCGAAGCCCGCGTCGATCCTCGTCACCCTCGGAGACGGCCGGCGCTTCCCGGCCGATCAGGTCGCCACCGACAGTTCACGAATGCTCACGCTGCTGAAGATTGAAGCGACCGGACTCGTCCCGCTGCCGCCGGCGACCCAGTCGGACCTGCGGGTCGGCCAATGGGCGATCGCCCTCGGACGCACCTACGACAGCCCGTTCCCCGGAATCTCCGTCGGCATCATCAGCGCCCTCGACCGCATCTTCGGACGCGCCGTGCAGACCGACGCCAAGGCCTCGCCCGTCAACTACGGCGGCCCGCTGGTCGACCTCGAGGGCCGCGGCATCGGCATCCTCGTGCCACTCTCGCCGCAGGGGCAGGAAGTCACCGCCGGCGTCGAATGGTACGACTCCGGCATCGGCTTCGCCGTCCCGCTCGCCGACGTCTACGCGGTGCTCGACCGGATGAAGTCCGGAGAAAACCTGAAGCCCGGCCTCGCCGGGATCACGTTCCAGAGTGCGGGCGTGCTGGCCGGGGAGCCCGTCATCACTCGCGTCCGCCCCGGATCTCCGGCGGACGATGCACAGCTCGCAGCGGGCGATGTCATCACCGCCATCAACGGGACTACAGTCGACCGCGTCGCGGCGCTCCAGCACCTGCTCGGACCACGCTACGCCGGCGAGAGCGTGACGCTCACGGTTCGGCGCGGCGACCAGTCACTCGATGTCCCCGTCGAACTGGTCGACAAGCTCGTGCCGTACTCGGCCAGCTATCTTGGGATTCTCCCAGCGCGACCCGCTCGAGACTCCGCCGATGCCGGCGTCACCGTACGGGCGGTGCTGCCCGAATCACCCGCCGCGAAGGGAGAACTTCAGTCCGGCGACGTCATCACGGCCATCGGCGACGAACCGGTCACCGATGCTGCCATGCTTCGTGATCGCATCAGCAGGGTGGAAGCCGGTGCGGTGGCCCGCCTGCGGGTATCTCGCGGCGACGACGAGCGGGATGTCGAGATCACGCTGACATCGATTCCCGATCAGCTCCCGGAGACCGTCCCCCCCATCTCCATTCGTGCCGGTTCCGAACCGGCGGAGGGAGCTGTGCAGACCGGTCGCTTCACGGCGAAACTCCCCGGGGGCGAGCAGGAATTCTGGGCCTATGTCCCGGAGAACTACAACATGGAGCACACGTACGGCCTCATGGTCTGGCTGCATCCGGCCGGCGATACTCAGGAAGCAGCGATGCTCCGCGCGTGGCAATCGTTCTGCGTCCTGCGGGGCATCATACTTGTCGCTCCGAAGGCAGCCGACATCAGCGCCTGGACACCGGGCGAGTCGGAGTTCGTGCGCGGCGTGGTCGAGCAGATTCGATCTCAATACACGATCGATCCCGCGCGGATTGCGGTCCATGGAGCAGGGGGGGGCGGCGCGTTCGCCTGGCACGTCGCCTTCAAGCATCGCGACCTGTTCCGCGGGATCGCCGTCGCCGGCGCGCCGCTGGTCCAGCCGCCGCCGGACAACGAACCCGACTTTCCGCAGCAGATCCTCGTGCTGGCGGCGCAGGACGATCCTCGGTTTCCGCGCCTGGAAGCCTCCGCCCAACTGCTTCAGGAGATGAAGTTCCCTGCCGTCCTGCTCACTCTTCCCGGTGAGGAGCTCGCTCCTGAGTTTACCGCCATTCGGATCGCCCACTTCATTGACGCACTCGACCGGATCTGAAGCGATCATCCGTCCGCAAACGAGTTGTCAACGGGCGGCTGGCCACGGATTGTCGCGGGCTGAAAGCTGATAGCTGATCGCTCGCCACCAAAG
>JAEUIG010000701.1 GCA_016795125.1 Planctomycetaceae bacterium
AGTACAAAGCACCGAGTGCGACGGTGACCTGCGGATTCCACGTCCAGAACGCGGCGGCGTAGCCGTCGAAATACACGGCGTCGAAGTCCAGCGACGCTTCGAAGTCCGTCGCCAATGCCGGGTTGAATCCGAACTGTGCGCTCCATCCGCTGACGGTCGGAGTCGCCAGTTGCAGGTTCATGCCGAAGCGATACACGCTGCCCGGCAGGTGCGACGGTCCTGCGGCACCGTTCGGTCCGTCCCACGCGCGGTAATTGATTTGCGGCGACGACGTGAAGACCCAGTTGCCAAAGACCGGCACGACCAGGTCCTTCTCCACGTCGACTCCGAAGATGGAGAAGTCACCGTTGTCCGGCGACGTGCCGGAGTCCGGCAGGTACGAAATGTTCACCCGCTCCTGCAGCCCGTAACGGTACGGCTGCGGGCCGTTCATGCCGTAGGTGTAAAAGCCCTGCGGGGTATTCATTCCGTTGCTGGGAGCGGCGCCGTACGGAACCGCATAGGGATCGGCCTGCATGCCCTGACCGCCGAGCCAGGGGTCGGATGTCATGGGATCGGAGAAGTACGGTTGCGGTGTCGCCTGGTAGGGCGCTGTCAGCGTGGACCCGCCGAGCGGATCGGTCACCCCGTCCGGCGCATAGGTGGGGGGATAGAGCGTGACGGTCCCATCGCCGCCGGGAGCAGACAGCGGGTCGCCCGTATAGGGGCTTTGGCCGCGAATGATGCTGGGGCCGGACTGTCGTCCTTCGAGCGCCATCTGCAGCACCGAATTGGCACGGTAGAATGCAGGCGGTGCATCGTCGCTGGAGGCGGCCAACGCCGACAACAGCACCAGGCACGGAATGGTCACGGCAAACAATCCTGTTGCGGGGAGCTCGCGCGGAAGCTGGGTCGGCGTCCGGCGGGCAGAGGATGTGAGGCGGCGAATTCTGTAAAAATCGACAGGTAGGTCAAGATCAACTCAAGTCTGACGGCCGCCGTGCCGACAGAGGCGCCCTCCCAAGCCGTCACTCCAACGACACTCAACCGCCACAACAACAGCGGCTGAAAACGCTTATGACACCCGTTCAGCCTCGGCCATGACTTCTGAATCGAACCCGGCGCAGCTCGCAGTCCAGATCAAGGAATCTGCGCGCAATCTTGGGTTCGACCTCGTGGGAGTCTCGAACGCAGCAACGCCCGAGACACTGGAGCGGTTTGAGAGTTGGCGAGACGCAGGATTTGCGGGCGAAATGAGCTATCTGGAGAGACGCCAGGACGCCTATCGGCATCCCGATTCGCTGATGCAGGGGGTCCGCAGCATCGTCGTGGTGGGACTGAACTACGCGACGCCACGGGTGTCGAACGACACACCGACGCCGGGCCAGGGCCGCGTCTCCTGCTACGCATGGGGCACGCAGGACTATCACACTGTCCTGCGAGAACGACTCCGGCAACTCGCCGACGCCCTGCATCATCTCCAGCCCGGATGCCGCACCCGCGCGGTCGTGGATACGGCGCCCCTGCTGGAGCGCGACGTCGCCCGCCGCGCCGGACTCGGCTGGTTCGGCAAGAACACCATGCTCATCAATCGGCGACTGGGAAGCTGGTTCTTCCTCGGCGCCGTGCTGACCGACGTCCTGCTCGAACCCGACGAGCCGCATGCCACCGCGCACTGCGGCACGTGCACCCGCTGCCTCGACGCCTGCCCGACCGACGCCTTCGTCGCACCGTATGTGCTCGACGCGCGGAAATGCATTTCGTACCTGACCATCGAACTCCGTGGACGCTCCATCCCCGAGGAACTGCGTCCCGGAATGGGCGATTGGCTGTTCGGCTGCGACGTCTGCCAGGACGTCTGTCCCTGGAACCGCAAAGCGCCGGTGAGCGAAGATGCGGCGTTTCAGCCGCGAGCGGACCTGCATCCGGCCGATTGTGCGACGTTCATCAACATCACCGACGCCCAATTCCGGGATCGGTTCGGTGACACCCCGCTGGCACGTCCCGGCCGTTCCGGAATGGCCCGCAACGCCTGCATCGTGCTCGGCAACCACGGCGATCGTACAGCGGTGGTCCCGCTCACTCGCGCCCTTGCCGATGCCGACCCCGTCGTCCGCGAAGCCGCCGCCTGGGCGCTGCAGCAACTGGAGAATCGCGCCGCGCTGGAGTCCGATGCAGGCGTCGACCATACTCCCTGCGCAGGTCAGGCTCCGCCTGACATCACCCGCCCACATTTGCCAAACTGACTTCGAAGTCGCCCTGGCCCCATCGTCCATTCCGTCAGGCACAGCCGGACCTACAGGAAGCCTTCTCCGTGAACCAAACAATCACCGTCGCTGTTAATGGAGCCGCCGGGCGGATGGGGCAGCGAATCGTCGCGCTCGTCCATGCCGACCCCGAATTGCAGCTCAAGGCCGCTCTCGACGGCCCTGGCAGTCCGCACCTCGGCCGCGACGCCGGCGAGCTGGCGGGAGTGGGCGCCGTGGGAGTCAAGATCGCCACCGAACTTGTCGGCCGGGTGGACGTCGTCATCGATTTCTCCATGCCGGCGGGCCTCGTGCAGATCGCCCAGGTCTGCGCCGAGCGACAGATTCCGCTCGTGGGTGCGACGACCGGACTCACGCCGGAGCAGAAGCAGGCGGTTCTGTCGGCTGCACAGCAGACGCCGCTGATCGTCGCCCCCAGCATGAGCCTGGCCGTCAACCTGGCCATGTCGCTCGTGAAGAACGCCGCTGCCGCGCTCAAGGCGCTGGCGACCGGCGTGGACGTCGAGATCATCGAGCGACATCATCGCTTCAAGGAGGACGCGCCCAGCGGAACCGCGCTGCGGTTCGGCGAGATCGTTGCCACGCAGATGGGACAGACGGAGCATGTGCACGGCCGCAGCGGCCGTCCGGGACATCGCAAGCCGACGGAAATCGGCTACCACGCGCTGCGGACCGGGGACAACGTCGGCGAGCACAAGATTGTGTTCGGCATGCTCGGCGAGACGCTGGAAATCGATGTTCGCAGCACCACGCGGGACGCCTACGCCCACGGCGCGCTGGCGGCCGCCAAGTTCCTCGTCACGCGCAAGCCGGGGATGTACACGATGGAAGACGTGCTGGGCCTGAAGTAGCGGGCGTGTTGAGGCCGGCGCGAGCACTTCAACACAGCAGAATTCGCAATTCGTTGAGCAGGGCTATTGAGCGATTGCCGGAGGCGCGAATTGCGAAGGCGCGCTCGCATTCGCCGTGCGCCGAGATGCCGATGCTCAGGTGGTCTCGCGGGAGGACGTCGGCCACGCGATCGGCCCATTCGATCAGGCAGGCGCGGTCGCCGGCGAGCACTTCGTCGCCGCCGATGCTGAGAAACTCCTCGCTGTCCCGCAGGCGATACGCATCAACGTGGTACAGCGGAATGCGGCCGTCGTATTCGTGAATCAGGACGAACGTCGGGCTGTTGACGGTTTGCCGCACGTCGCCCAGGGCCTTCGCCACCGCCTGGACCAGCCGAGTCTTGCCGGCGCCGAGTTGGCCGTTGAGGGCGACGACATCGCCGGGCCGGAGCAGAGACGCGAGCGCCGCGCCGAGCCGGTCGGTTTCGGCCTCGCTCTCCGCGCTCCATTCGAAACTGCGTGCAGGGTCCGGCATTTCCATTGATGTAATGAGCGTTTCCACGAGCGCAAAGACGATTATCGTGCCCCGGAAACAATCATCGGACATGCCATCGCCGGAAGCCAGTCAACGTTCCGACCAATCGGCTCCCGAAGTTCCACCGAGTGGAGATTGTCAGAAAGCGGCTGGAAGTGCGCTGACTGACCGGTCGCGGCCGACACTTGCACCTGCCAACCTGTGGCGAGCATCGGCTACTGCCGGAAGGCCTCGTCATAGCCGGCGTTGACGGCACGCAGGCTGTTGGCGGGCGGCAGTTGGGAGGACGGTCGCGGGACACGGCCTCGCAGTGCAGAGTTCATCGCAATCGGCGCAGGGCCGGGTGCGGGCTCATCGGGAGTGGTGATTGCCTGGAGCGGGATCGACGCCTCCGGCGTGGCGGCAGTCGCTTCCGTCGCAGGAGCGCCGAGCTGGACATCAAGGTCGCGCTGCGGCCGCGCGGTGACGTTGGGCTCCGGAGCATCCAGTTCGTTGCCGGCGACGCGCGTTCTCAGCGGACGCTGGATGTTGGCCAGTCGCTGCGAACCCGGCGTGGCGGCGGAGGCCAAGGCGACCTGCTGCGGCGCGGGTTGCGACGATTCGGCCGTTGCGTCGGGCGCCGCTGCCGCGTCGGCGAGGAGCGTGCCGCCGTCCGCCGGCGAAAGGGGCTGGCTGCCGCCCGCGATCCAGGTCGACCAGTTCCGCTCCACGTCGCGAATGTTTTCGTAGCCGTAGTGCTGACGAAACGCGTAGGTCCAGTTGTGCTCGTGGGCGTCGGCGAGAAACGCGAGGTAGACGGCGCGCCCCTGCTCTCCCTTCTGCTGCACGAGAAAATCGGCGAGCGAATAACCCTCGGCGTACAGCGTGAGGACCTGCTGCATGTCCTCCGGGTACTCGGTAATTTGCAGGAGGTCCTGCAGGGGGATGCGGCGGCTGGTCTGGATGACCTGGTTGAGCAGCTTGGACTGGCGGAGCCGCTCGGATTCGTGTTCGACGAGAGTCGCCGCGCCTTCGTCGGCCCAGCGCGGGAGCGGGCGGCGGAAATGGCTGGCGAAGATGGTATGGCTGACTTCGTGGGGAATGACGGAATCGAGGATGCGTTCGAGCGTCCCCTGCACGTTCATGTTCCAGCCGAAGACCTCACCGCCTTCAAAGGTGAAGGTGGTGGCGCCGCCGGCGCCAATCTGGCCGACTTTGACCTTGATGGGACAGGGGCGGTACCAGGCGGGAAGTTCCTTCCCGAGCCAGATAATGGCCAGCTCCCGGCGGCACATTTCCGCGGTGTCGGCGACCTGCCGCGCGACGTCGTCGGTTGGAGCGTGGACCACGAAGTTCTGCGTGGTGACGGTGGCTGCCTGCAGCGTCGTCGTCCCGACGAGCGCCGCAAGCAAGCCGGCCGCACGGAGTGCGAACATGGCTCGCTCGTTGTGCGGGCAACGAGCAGAACCTCGCACGCCGGCGGACCGGGGCTGCCGGTCCGGGAACGCGAAACGCCGGGCTTCCATGCGCTGCGAACCTTCCGTGGACTGCGAACAAGACGAGGCGGCAGAGATGCCGCGATGGGTCGATCACTCGTCGCCTCCGGCCTCCGCCGGCAGGCATCGCGACAGAATGCACGGAGAGTGCCAATTCCGGGGGATTTGCCGGCGCTCGATCACCGCTGCTGCAGAATTCGGGCGCAAGTCCCGGAGCAGGCGCACGATGCGGCTTCAGGATTGCAAGAGCAGCGCCATCGGCCAAACGTCGATGTGGAGCGGCGTGTTTGTAAGTTTTACACGCGATAGGCGGTGCGCGGCGGCCCGCAGCGATGGGCGACGACCGCGGGCATCAATCGGGATCGGACAGCAGCGAGCCGAACCGGAGTTCGCCGGTCGTTTCGAGAGACGCTTCGGCGGCGACCGGTTGCGCCGCCCGCTTGTGGAGCGTGACCTCGTTGCCGGCCGGGTTGTAGCGGACGTCGTCCATGATGCTGCGCATCAGGCTCATGCCGCGATTCGAGGCGGCGTCGGCATCGAGCACCGCGGACTTCTCCAGCCAGCCGGAGACGTCGAAGCCGGCGCCTTCATCGCGGACGACGAACACGGCTTCGTCGCGACCAATTTCGGCCGAGACATGGATGCGACGATCGCGATACGGAGTCGTCAGCACCCTGCCGGCGGCGAGTGCTGCGTAGTCTTCGCGCGGCGGCCGCGGCGTCATGCCCCCCAGCTCCAGATTGCCGTGGTAATACGCGTTCTTGAGCGCCTCCTCGAGTGCAATTCCGACGCGCAGGCGTTCGATTTCGTCGGCCAGCGGCAGGCAGCGCAGCATGAGTTGCAGCAGGTTGACGGCTGCGCGGATCAGCGACAGGTCGTTGCGCAGCTGGAATTCCAGCCGGCACGCGCGCATGTGATGCAACAGGCGTGCGTGCGTGCGGTCTTCGCGAGCGGCGCTCAGGATCCGCTCGACGGTCGGTGTGAGGTCGTGGGCGAGACGCGACTTGGCGACATAACTGGCGGCGCCATGCTGCAGCGCTTTCGCGGCAATCTCTTCGCTGCCGCGCCCGGTCATGAGAATCACGGGGATTCCGGGACTGTCTTCCTTGAGGGCTTCGACCATCGCGAAGCCGTCCATGCGGGGCATGAGCAGGTCCGTGATGATGACGTCTGGTTCGCGCTCGGCGACGGCGGCCAGCGCCGCTTCGCCGTCGGGGGCTTCCAGCACCTCGTAGTCGCCGGCATGTTCGAGCAGACCGCGAACGATCCGGCGATCGACCGCGGAATCATCCACCACCAGGACCGTCGCCATGGCCGCCTCCTGATTCAAGGACGTGCCTGAGGCGCTATTGTCGTTTGTGCCGATGGCAATAGACAAGCGCAACTCCTCAGGGGCGCCGTTTCCGGGAAGGGCGTCGGTCCGGCCGCGGCACGGTTCCCGCCGCACAACAGCGCAAGGCGATCGAATCGCCAGATCAGGATTAACCCGGCGGAGACGACCGCAGGCCGGTCTGTTCCGACTGTTCCCGGAAGATCGGTGGAGTGCCTGATTTCGCCGGGCGAACCGGCCTTTCAACTTGCATGGCGGCGGAAAACAGACGATGTTCACCAGGATTGGCGACGCAATCTGACGAGGGCGGGGTTGAGGATGTCTCCCGGAGACCGGCGGTCATCGACGATCGGCTGGCTGGGGGCGGCGGCGATGGCTGCATGCTTCTGGGCCTGCATCGGCACGCTTGCCGCTGCGCCCGCCGTTGACGCAGTCGCACCGGTCGTTGAACCCGCACCGGAACGGAATGCGGCGGCCGAACTCGAGAACAGCCGCGTCGGGCAGCTCATCGAGCGCTTCACGTACGTGGCGATCATCGGCGTCCTGCTGCTGTGCGGACTGGGCGTGCCGCTCCCCGAGGAGGTGCCGATTCTCACCTCTGCCATCCTGTCGCAATCCGGACACCTGCAGCCCTGGTGGGCACTGGGCGCCTGCATGTTCGGCGTGATGATCGGCGACTCGGTCATGTTCTTTCTCGGCCGCCGCTGGGGGAACCACCTGCTCGATCACAGGCTGTCGCGCAAGCTGCTGACGGTCGAACGGCAGCAGGCGATTGCCCGCTACTACGAGAAGTACGGGGCACGGATTATTTTCGGAGCGCGATTCCTGCCGGGAATTCGCGCGGCGCTGTTTCTGTCGGCCGGGACGATGCGCGTCT
>JAEUIG010000720.1 GCA_016795125.1 Planctomycetaceae bacterium
CGTCTATGGCGCTCCCCACAAGCTGTTGTCGGGCGAAACCGACATCCGCGGCCTGCATCTGTGTGGCACCGACCAGGGGTTTCTGGGGATTATCGGCTCGATGCTGTCGGGCATTACGATGGCCAATAACCACCTGTTGCGCGAGTGAACGGACCACCTTCGGCCGTCACGCCGGGTTCGCCGGTGGTGCAGCCCACCCGGCATTCCGTGGCGCCGCCAGTGTCGAAATCGCGAACCATTCGCGGTCCTCGTCCGTCAGTTGTGAGGCGGACCCGCCATCGATTAGCATGGCCGGTTCGCCCGAATTCGCCGACCTCCTCAACGTTTCTGACCAACATGCGACACGTGCTTTCCGCCCTGGTGATCAACCAGCCGGGCGTGCTGGCCCAGATTTCCGGAATGCTGGCCTCGCGCGCCTTCAACATCGACAGCCTCGCCGTCGGCGAAACGGAGAATCCGCAGCTTTCGCGGATGACGTTCGTCGTCAGCGGCGACGATCACGTACTGGACCAGGTCCGCAAGCAGCTGGAAAAGATCGTGACCGTCGTCCGGGTGCTGGACTACTCCAAGCAGGAGTTCGTCGAGCGCGATCTGATGCTGATCAAAGTAAAGACCGAGCGCGGGCAGCGGAGTGAAATCAAGGAGCTGGTCGAGATCTTCCGGGGCCGGATTGTCGACGTTTCGTCGGGCCATGTGATGATCGAGATCAGCGGGCAGGAGCGGAAGGTCGAGGCCTTCATCGATGCGATGCGGCCGTTCGGGATTCTTGAAATGGTCCGCACGGGCCGGATTGCCCTGCTGCGCGGCAGCTCGATGTCGGCCGACATGCCGGTCGGCGAAACACGATCGACGTAACCTCTTGGTCAAGCCGCAGGCATCGCCTCCGGCTCGCCGCTAAACGATAAACCATCAACCATAAACCCTGATTCGACACATGCCAGTCACGATCTACTACGACAACGACGCGGACCTCTCCCTCCTCAAGGGCAAGAAGATTGCCATCATCGGCTATGGCAGCCAGGGACACGCCCAGGCCCAGAACCTGCGCGACAGCGGGTGCGACGTCATCGTCGGCCAGCGGAAGGGGGGCAAGAACTACGACCTCGCCGTTGAGCACGGGTTCAAGCCGATGTCGGCCGCCGAAGCGACCGCCGCCGGCGACCTGGTCAACATCCTGCTGCCGGATGAGGTGCAGGCCGACACGTACATCAAGGACATCAAGCCGAACTTGAAGCCCGGCAACGTGCTGCTCTGCTCGCACGGATTCAACATCCACTTCCAGCAGGTGACGCCGCCGGACGGAGTCGATGCCGCGCTGGTCGCACCGAAGGGCCCCGGCCACCTCGTCCGCAGCGAGTACGTCAAGGGAGGCGGCGTCCCGTCGCTGATCGCGATGTACCCCGGCTCGTCGGAGCAGTC
The DNA here is from genome assembly GCA_016795125.1 of Planctomycetaceae bacterium. Taxonomy (GTDB): domain Bacteria; phylum Planctomycetota; class Planctomycetia; order Planctomycetales; family Planctomycetaceae; genus JAEUIG01. The sequence continues at coordinate 1,420 of JAEUIG010000720.1, forward strand.
GAAGAAGCTGGCCCTCGCCTATGCGAAGGGAATCGGCGGCACGCGCGGCGGCGTGATTGAGACGACCTTTGCCGAGGAGACCGAAACCGACCTGTTCGGCGAACAGGTTGTCCTCTGCGGCGGCGTGAGCGCGCTCGTCACGGCGGCCTTCGAAACGCTCGTCGAAGCCGGCTACCAGCCGGAGATGGCGTACTTCGAGTGCATGCACGAACTGAAGCTGATCGTCGATCTGTTCTATCAGGGGGGCCTGAACTACATGCGCTACAGCGTGTCGAACACCGCCGAGTACGGCGACTACACACGCGGCCCGCGGATCGTCAACGAGCAGACGAAGGCCGAGATGAAGAAGATTCTCGCCGAGATCCAGCAGGGCCTGTTCGCCCGCGACTGGATTCTCGAGAACAAGGCGAACCAGGCCAGCTTCAAGGCCATCCGCCGCCGCAACCGCGACCACCAGCTCGAACAGGTCGGCCGCCAGCTGCGCAGCATGATGACATGGATCGACGCGAAGGAAGTGTAACGCGGAGGATTCAGGAGCCGGGATTCAGGATTCAGGGGACGGGCCGATGAACGCGGCCCGTCCCTTTGCGTACCGCTGGCCAAAACCGGGAGCCCGAATGATGGAATTTCCGAAGCTCGATGCGGCGATTGCGGCCGGGGCGTACACGCTCTGGGAGTGTGACACGAAATCGATGATTCATGAGGCCGAGCGCGCTCTCGGTGTCACGCTGCCTCCGTCGTTCCGGGAATTCTCGCTGCGCTACGGACAGATCAACGTCGGCGAAGCCTGCACGGGCGGAGCGCGGGTGGCCCAGGCTCATACTCCGTATGTGCGAGAAGAGTATGGACTGCCGGCACAATACATCGTCTTCAAGATGGAGCACGGAGATATTGCCATGTGGGCGCTTGACACGTCGCGGCCGCGCCGCGACGGAGAGTACCCGGTGGTGCTGATCGACTTTACGGAGAGTGGAGAGATGAGTTTCGACGCTCATGTCGACGCGCACGTTGGACAACCGGTGCATGACCTCGCGGCGGACTTCCACACATTCGTTGAACGATCTGCAGAGTCCCGCAAGCGACGGCAAATAGAGTACGCCGCGATCGCCAAACGGAGCGCCGTGGCGAAAAAAGGCGCGGCCAAAGCGAAGGCTGCCAAGAAGGCCGCCGGCAAGTCAACGAAGGTGTCGAAAAAAGGGGCTGCCGCAACCGGTCGCAAGGTTGTGAAGAAGCAGACCCGGAAGCCGAAATCGACGGGCACATCGGCCAGGAAGCGGGTCAAGGCAGCGCGGCGGAAGCTGAAGCGCTGACGAATCTGGTCCGTTCGGAGGATCGAGACGGATGCATCTCGAACACGCCAATCTCTCGGTCGGCAGCATCGACGCCATGCTGCGGTTTCTGCAGGCGGCGTTTCCGGAGTGCCGCGTGCGCGGGGGCGGGGTACAGGACGGCGTGCCGTGGGCGCATGTCGGCACCGACGATTCGTACGTCGCGCTGACGGAAGTCGGCCGGTCCGCTCCTGAGGTCGGCGATCTCAACCACCTCGGCTACGTCGTGGACGACGTCGAAGCCGTCTCGCACCGACTTGCGGCGGCCGGATTCCGCGAGGGCTTCCAGTCCCCGTCGCATCCCTACCGCAAGCGGCGGTATTTTCATGATGCGGACGATCGCGAGTGGGAATTCGTCGAGTACCTGTCGGACGATCCGGCGCAGCGGAATGATTACGCGTTGTGAATGGACATGATCTGTCCAGCTGTCGGATCGACAGATAGAATTGCTGAATCGGCGATGCAATTGTCACATCGGCGTGAGGCGCACAAATGACGACACTTGTCTTGGATTCGCAGCAGTCGCGATTGGTTTCTCGCGGGGATGGCGAGATCGTCGTCGTCGACGATTCCGGGCGACGGTTGGGAGTTCTGGTCGCCGAGACCGTCGGCGACGAACCACCTCCTCGACTCAGTGTCGAGCAGATCGAGGAACTTGCACGGCGCGTCGCAGAACCTGTCGGCGACTGGCCGACCACGGCTGAAATGATTCAGCGAATCAAGAGTCGTGTGGCTCAATGAGTCGAGCGACCGTCCGCTGGCACGAACGGGCCATCGAAGACCTTGCCAACCTGTGGTTGGAATCGGTGGATGCTCCGAACATCGAGCGAGCCGCGAACGAAATAGACAGTCTCCTTGCGTACCGTGCATCCAGCAAGGGCCGGCCGTATGCGCTCGCGCGCCTGTCGGAATCTCAACTTCGATTGCTTGCAGAGCGGGCTGTTATCCTCCCCGAAGATCTCCGATGGGTTCGTTGCGGACCACTTGAAGTCTTCTTCATTGCCCGCGAGGATGACTGTCTGGTGCTTGTCTAATTTGTTCAACTGCGATCCGATCGCTGACACGTGTCCTCCTTCGCCGTTATCATCCCCGCTGCCGGCCAGAGCAGCCGCTTCGGCGACTCGCGCCGCAAGAAGCCCTTCATCGAACTGAAAGGGCGGCCGGTCTGGGTCCGCGCGGCCGAGGTCTTTACGAACCGCAATGACGTCAAGCAGGTACTGATTGTCGTCTCACCGGAAGACATGGAGTTCTTCAAGGAGAAGTTCCAGCCAAACCTGGCCTTCATGGCGGTCGAGATCGTCCCCGGCGGCAAACAGCGGGCCGAATCGGTGAGGAACGCGCTGGCTCGCGTAAAAGCGGACATCGACTATGTCGCCGTGCACGACGCGGCCCGCCCGCTGATCGTCAATCCGTGGATCGACAAAGTCTTCGCGGCTGCCGAACAGTCCGGAGCCGCAATTCTGGCCACGCCGATCAGCAGCACCATCAAGCGCGTGGACAACATCCGGATTGTCGAGACTGTCCCGCGCGACAGGCTCTGGGCGGCCCAGACGCCGCAGGTCTTCAAGCGGCAACTGCTCCTCGACGCCTACGCCCGCTGGGACGGCAGCGAAGCGACCGATGAGGCGAACCTCGTCGAGCGCATCGGCCACCCGGTCACGATCGTCGAAGGCTCGCCGATGAACCTCAAGATCACGACGCAGGAAGACTTCAAGATGGCCGAGGCTCTGCTCGGCGCTCTGCCGCAAGAGAAGGGACTCCGCTCGCTGCATCCGTTCGCCGACGACCGGTTCATGTAGCGTTCGGTTCGCCGGCGCTCTGCCGGTTGAGCACGACCTTCCACGCACGGCCGAGATACCGCGGCAAGTCGCTGGCAATCAGCGCCGGCTCCGAGAAGTGGGATGCGGCGAGATCGCCGGCGAGTCCGTGCAGGTACGCGCCGGTGCGGGCGGCCTCCAGCGGCGGCAGCCCCTGGGCGAGCAGCGCTGTGATGAGGCCCGTCAGCACATCGCCCGTGCCGCCGGTGGCCATGCCGCTGTTGCCGGTCGGATTGACGTATGTCGTCTTGCCGTCGGTGATCACAGTTTCGCGCCCCTTGAGCAGTACGACAGTCCTCGTTCGTTCGGCGAATGCTGCGGCAATGCTGCGTCGATCGGCCTGGATGAGCGGGGTGTCGACATTGTCGAGGCGCGCGAATTCTCCGGGATGCGGCGTCAGGATGCGTTGCCCCGCGTGCTCTGAAAGAGACTCTGGAGCGCCGGCCAGCAGATTGAGGGCGTCGGCGTCGACGACCATCGGGCACTCCAGTTGGGCATACATCTGCGTTACGATCCGCCGCAAATCGTCGGACTGTCCCCAACCGGGACCGATGGCGACCGCCTCCATGAACCGCCCGCGATCAAACAAGTGCGGACAAGCTGCGATCGACAGTTTGCCAGTCTTGTCTTCAGGCAGCGGAATCGTCAGGTACGACGGCTCGATGCTCGCCACGATCGGCGCAATACTCTCCGGAACCGCCAGGTAGACGAGACCCGCTCCCCCGCGAAGTGCTCCAAGACCCGCCAGCGCCGCCGCGCCGCTCATGCCGAGGCTGCCGGCGACGATCAGCACGCTGCCGAAGGTCCCCTTGTGCCCGTCGGCCGGGCGGTCCGGCAATCGCAGTGGCGGGATTTCTGTCGCCATGATTCGCCATAGTCCTGAGCGGCGGGGCTTGACCCCGCCGGAATGCGTCATTTACCCGGACCGCCGGGCTGAACCCGGCGGCTCGCTACGTCGCGCGCCCCCGGGCAATCATCCCGGCGACGTACCCGGCCTTAAAGCCCGCGTCGATGTTAACCACCGTCACGTTCGACGCGCAGCTGTTGAGCATTCCCAGGAGCGCCGCCAGACCGCCGAACGACGCTCCGTAACCGACGCTGGTCGGCACCGCGATCACCGGACACGCGACCCACCCGCCGACCACCGACGGCAACGCCCCTTCCATTCCGGCCGCCACGACGATCGCATCCGCTCGCTCCAGCCGCTTGAGCTGCGCCGGCAAGCGGTGCGGACCGGCCACACCGACATCCACCACCAGGTCGGTTTCGCAGCCCATCCAGTGCAGCGTCTCCAGCGCCTCCTCGGCCACAGGCCGGTCGCTGGTCCCGGCCGTAACGACGACCACGGTGCCCTGGATGTCCGGTGGCGCGCCGACCCGGACGGTTCGCGCGACTGGGTTCTCGAGCACTTCAGGAAACCGCACCCGAACCGCCGCCGCCTGCTCGTCCGACACCCGGGTCGCAAAACACCGTTGGCCGCTGGCGTGCTGCCGCTCAAAGATTTCCACGACGGCCGCCGCCGTCTTCCCCTGCGCAAAGACAACCTCCGGGAAGCCGCACCGGCGGGCGCGATCCAGATCGACCGTCGCCTCGGCCGTTAACGCGGAACCGGACACGGCGCTTGGAAGTTGCGCGAGTGCCTCCGGTACCGCAATACGGCCCCCGGCGACGTCGGCCAGCAAGGATTCCAGTGTGGATGAAGTCATTGGTATGGTGACCAGCCGCCGGGTTTATCCCGGCGGTACGGCGGGGACGTCGCATTCCGGCGGGGTCGAGCCCCGCCGCTCATTCGGGAACGATCCGGGCGTTGCATTGCACGCACCATTCGCGATCATACTCCCATGCACAACCGCTTTGTCCAGCGTCGGGAACGGCTGCGGCCGATCATCGAGCGCGAGAACCTCGATCTGTTTCTGGTCACCAGCGAGAAGAACGTCAGTTACCTGACGGGGTTCAGCGGCGACAGCACCTGGCTCGTTGCCGGAACGGACTCCGAGCGACTGGTCAGCGACGGGCGTTACACCGGTCAGTTGCAGGAAGAATGTCCGGACATCGAGGCCCGCATCCGGCCCCCGTCCGTCAAGCTGCACGAAGGGACGATCAGCCTGCTCAAGGAGTCGCAGCCGCGGCGGATCGGCATTGAGGGGCACGTTGTCTCGATCGAGCTGCGGGACCAGCTCGCCGCCGGGTTGGAGGGGGTCGAGCTGGTCCCCCTGGGCAGCG
>JAEUIG010000725.1 GCA_016795125.1 Planctomycetaceae bacterium
TCCCCTCGCCGCTGACCCCTTCCATGCGCTGGCAATTCTGGATCGACGTCGGCGGAACATTCACCGATTGCGTCGCGCGAGCGCCCGATGGCACGCTGCACACTGCGAAAGTTCTCAGCTCGGGCGTGACCAAAGGCGTCATTCGCAGCATTCCTGCCCGCGACCGACTGCACGATCCGCTCCGCGATTCCGAGAGCGACGGATTCTGGCGCGGCTGCGGTCTCCGGATGCTTGACTCCGCCGGCCAGACGCTGCAGACGACCCGCATCCTGCACCACGACGCCAGCGCGGGGACACTGACCACGGCCGATCCGCTGCTGCCGGCCATCGCCCCCGGCCATCACTACGAGCTGTTCTCGCATGAGGACGCCCCGATCGTCGCGATTCGCCGGCTGCTCGGTGTTCCGCTGGAGCAGCCGTTGCCGGATGTCGACGTGCGGCTCGGAACCACCCGCGGCACCAATGCCCTGCTGGAGCGCAAAGGCGCACGCACTGCGTTCGTCACGACGCGCGGATTCGCCGACGTCCTCCGGATTGCGAACCAGGACCGCCCCCGGCTGTTTGACCTCGCGATTACCAAACCCGAGCCGTTGTTCTCGCATGTCCTCGAGATTGACGAACGCCTCGCCGCCGACGGCAGCGTGCTGCGCCCCCTCAATCCAGCGGCGGTGCGCGAACAGCTGCACGCGCTGCGGCAGACGGACATCCAGTCGGTGGCGATCTGCCTGCTGCATGCGTTCGCCAATCCGGCCCACGAGGCGCACGTCGAGGAACTGGCGCGCGCCGCCGGCTTTGTCGAGATCAGCCGCTCCAGCAGGCTCTCTCCGCTGATCAAAATCGTCTCACGCGGCGACACCACGACGGTCGACGCCTATCTGAATCCGATTCTCCGCAGCTATATGGAATCGCTGCACCGGTCGCTGTCACCCGGTTCCACGCTGAAGCTGATGACGTCGGCGGGGGGGCTGGTCGACTCCGAACGGTTCGTCGGGAAGGACAGCATTCTCTCCGGCCCGGCGGGAGGAGTGATCGGCTTTTCACGCATCGCGCAGCAGGCCGGTTTTGAAAAGTCGATCGGGTTCGACATGGGGGGCACGAGCACCGACGTCGCGCGGTTCGATGGTCGTTACGAACTTGAGTTCGAGACGCGCAAGGCCGGCGTCCGCGTTGTCGCGCCGATGCTGGCGATCGAAACGGTCGCCGCCGGCGGCGGAAGCATCTGCCGGTTCGACGGAGTCAAACTGGTCGTCGGACCGGAGAGCGCCGGCTCCGATCCCGGCCCGGCCTGCTACGGACGCGGCGGTCCGCTCACCATTACCGACGTCAACCTCGCACTGGGACGGATCCTGCCGGATCGATTCCCGTTCCCGCTCGATCGTGCGGCCGTCGAGCGGAGACTGGCCGATGTCAGCGCGCAGATCGAAATTGCATCGCCCGGAACACACTACACCCTGCAGGCATTGGCTCAAGGGTTCGTCGACATCGCCAACGCCAACATGGCCCGCGCCATTCGCCGGATTTCTGTCGCTCGTGGCTACGATCCGGCGGACTACGCTCTCGTCACGTTCGGCGGCGCCGGCGCGCAGCACGCCTGCGCCCTCGCACGCCTCCTTGGACTCAAGCAGATTCTCGTCCACCCGAATGCCGGGATTCTCAGCGCCTTCGGCATGGGACTCGCCGATGTCCGCCGCCACGCCGAGTTCTCGGTCCTGCAGCCGCTCACGGCTGCAATGCTGGCGGCGCTCGAACCGCAGTTCGCGGCCGCCGACGAACGGCTGCGCAACGAAGTGCTGGCCGAAGGCATCGACGCCGATCACATCCAGCCGGCCGTCCGCTCGCTGGAGCTGCGCTACCAGGGCGTCGAAGCAACAATCCTTGTCGAACAGCCGGCCGATGGAGATTTCGCCGCGGAGTATGCACGGCGGCACGAGCAGCTCTACGGTTATCGCCACGCGGGCCGCGCGATCGACATCGCCACGGCGCGCGTGGAAGTTGTCGGCACACTGGCGGCCCCTCGCATCACTGAGTCGAAGTGCGTCGCACGCCGGCCGCAGGCGGCAGAAGCGACGAACGTCTGGTTCGACCATCGCGAGTGTGCGACGTCCGTCCATCTCCGCGAGAGTCTGCGGCCTGGCGACGAGTTCGACGGCCCGGCCATCCTGTGCGAGCCAACGTCGACCGTCGTCATTGACCCTGGTTTCCGTGCGCAGGTTCTGTCACGCGGCGAAATCCTCATCGAGGACCGTGCGACGTTCGAATCACACAAGGAGTTCCGTGCCGATGGCGCGGAATCTGAATCGGCCGCCGATCCGGTGCGGCTCGAAATCTTCAACAACCTGTTCGCGTCCATCGCCGAGCAGATGGGAGTCACGCTGCAGAAGACGTCGGTGTCGACGAACGTCAAGGAGCGGCTCGACTTCAGTTGCGCACTGTTCGATCCCCAGGGCGGGCTCGTCTGCAACGCTCCGCACATCCCGGTGCACCTGGGGGCGATGGGCGAGACGGTCCGCGCCATCCTGGCCGACAATCCCGACATGCGCCCCGGGGACGTGTTCGTCACCAACGATCCCTACCGCGGCGGCTCGCACCTCCCCGACGTCACCGTCGTCACCCCCGTCTTCGCCGATCGAGTATCTCCCCTCGCCACGCTTTCGGGGAGAGGGGCCGGGGGTGAGGGGCCGACCCCCGACCTCCTCTTTCTCACCGCCAGCCGTGCCCACCATGCCGAAATCGGCGGCAGCGTCCCGGGCAGCATGCCCCCGTTCTCCCGCCGGCTGAACGAAGAAGGTGTCCTGATCCGCAACTTCAAGCTGGTCGACGGCGGCCGCTCCCGCGAAGATGAACTCCGCACTCTGCTGCAGTCCGGGCCGTTTCCCACGCGCAAGGTCTCCGACAATCTGGCCGACGTTGCCGCGGAGGTTGCGGCGAACGCCATCGGCGTGAGATTGTTGAATGACCTCGTCGCGCGCTATTCGCGCGACGTTGTGCAACTGCTCATGCGGCAGATTCAACAGGCCGCCGCGACCAAGATGCGCCGCGCATTGGCCCGCCTCCCCGATGGCGTCTACGCCCTGACCGATCACCTCGATAGCGGCGCCGCGATCGCCGTCTCGATCACCATTGACGGTGAGCAGGCGACAGTCGACTTCACCGGCACGTCCGCCGTCCTCGACTCGAACCTCAACGCCAACCGCGCCATCGTCACGGCCGCCGTCCTGTACGTCTTCCGCTGCCTGATTCAGGAGGACATCCCGTTGAACGGCGGCGTGCTCGAACCAGTCACCATCGCCCTGCCCGAGTGTCTGCTCAATCCGCCGGCGCACGACGATCCGGCAGCATGCGCGGCGATTGTCGGCGGAAACGTGGAGACCTCGCAGCGGGTTGTGGATGTCCTGCTTGGCGCGCTCCAGCTCGCCGCCGCCAGCCAGGGGACGATGAACAACCTCACATTCGGCGACGCGACGTTCGGATACTACGAAACCATCTGCGGGGGCAGCGGCGCGACGGCCGAATCTCGGGGCGCCGACGCCGTGCATACGCACATGACGAACACGCGCCTGACCGATGCCGAGATCATCGAACGCCGCTATCCGGTCCGCGTGCACGAGTTTTCGATTCGCCGCGGCTCCGGCGGCGCGGGGACGCAATCCGGCGGTGACGGCATCATCCGCCGGCTCGAATTCCTGCGACCGCTCAAGGTCTCCATGCTGTCACAGCGGCGCGGTGCGTATGCGCCCTTCGGACTGGCAGGCGGCAGCGCGGGCGTGATCGGCCGCAACACCTTGCGGCGCCACAGTTCGGACGAGGACATCGACCTCGGGGGCTGCTTCCAGATCGAGGTTCAACCCGGCGACGTGCTGACGATCGAAACGCCCGGCGGGGGAGGGTGGGGCGAAGAACAAACAACCTGAGGCCCTTGCCAGGCCGCATGAGGGGAGGGCGAGGCAGCTTTGCACAATAATAGTAGTGCTCTGTCCATTGAGGATTGCCATCCGCGCCAACCTCCGCAAAGGAAGGACGTTCACCTCGGAGTGCACGAAGGACACGGAGAAAAAGCGTTCAACTCCTGGTTCTTCTCCGTGGTCTCGGTGCACTCCGTGGTGAATCCGGCGCTAGGGAGCGCTGCTTCGCTCGCGATTCTGCCGGCTGAAAACTATCGATGGTCAGACCAGTCGAGTGGGCTTTGCCTGCATCCTGAATTCTCGTGCAAAGCCGGGCGAGGCTCCCGCCGAGCCGCTGGGTCGAGAAAGTAATGTCGGACAATACTCGCAACGCCTCTCCCTTTTCTCCGCCCGTTGTCGGACATTTCACCACCCCGCTCCGCACGGTCCCCCCGATCCCCTTCATCTGCCGATGCGATACCGTTCTGTGGTCAGGCAGAATACGGGCCGATTCAACCCACAGGAGAGATCACCATGAGAGCAAAGTTCTGGGCACTGTTGGTCACCGGATTGGGACTGGTCTCGGTCGCGAGTGCGGGCTCCTGGGGCCATTGGGGTCACGGCGGCTATTACGGAGGCGAGAGCCACTCCGGCTACTATGGAGGTCAATACGGCGACTACGGGGGAACGTGCGCTGGAGGCTACGGGTATGGCGCGTGCTCCGGCGGGTATGGATACGGCGGCAGCTGCTCCAGCTATGGCCACAACGATAGCGGCCGCTGGGGCGGCGATTGCGGCGGCTATCGCGAAGCCGACCACGACGACGATTGCGATGACTGATCGGTCTCGCAGGAAAGCGCCGCACCCCGCTCAGGCGTCTCGGACGCCAGAGCGGGGTGTTCGGCAGCGTTCAGATTTCCTCGCCGCAATCAGTTCGTGGCGATGTCGTACTTGTTGTACACCGAGCCGCGATTCTGGATCACGACGGTAAACTCGCCCGTCCAGTTCGGCACCCAGCTCGCAATGCAGTAGTCCGTGTAGTCGGTGTCCGATGCGATCAGGTTGCCGTTTTCGTCGTAGACATACAGATCGAGGTCGGTGTCGCCGTCGCCGTCGACCACGATCTCGGCCGTCATCCCGCCGTGGAAGGTCGTCAGGAAACTGACGCTGCTGTTCGCATCGACGATGTTGCCGAATTCCGCACGCGGTCCGCTGACATGTTCAGCGTGGACTACCGAACCGACAGCACAGGCGACGAGGGCGGCACACAGGGCCTTGAGGCAGTGACGAGTCATGGAAGTTCTCCGTGATTTGAAGTTGTGGTTTTTGCGTTCTGACTGCCACTCCTGATGCTGCGGAGTGGCCGGGATTCTGCAGCCAGACACCTGACTGCTTCCCCTGGCGGGCGACTGTTTGCGTCGTTTCCCGCCAACGCCAAAGAGACGGACCGACCCCACGCCAGTTAAGCGCTCGGCGCGAAGATTCGCCCGGCTTTTCGGGTGCGAGTCTGGCTACGTCGCATCATTCTCTGATTTCGCAACGACTTGCGAAGCGGCTCCCGATCAACAAGGGCGGTGGATTTTCCTGGCCACGTGGTCCAGACACCGGACAGCCCAAATAACGGCGCATGCGAATGGATCGCAAGTAACGCCGATCAAGTCGCCCCGCTGAGGGGGACAACAAC
>JAEUIG010000744.1 GCA_016795125.1 Planctomycetaceae bacterium
GTGGGAAGACCGCTTCATGGAAGGAAAGCGCGCTCACACGTACCTGGGGCCGATCGACCACCCGGAATGGCTGGGGGAAGGTTCCGGGGAGTTCTACGAGCAGACGTACCCGGATTTCGTGAAGCTGGCGGAAGGCTATGGCATTCGTGCGGCGCATGTTCGCAGCAAGGCGGAGTACCCGGCCGCTTTAAAGGCCATGATCGAGCACGACGGCCCGTACCTGCTGGACGTGATCTGCCCGTTCCAGGAACACGTACTGCCCATGATTCCCGGAGGCGCGACCGTGCGGGACATCATCACGGAGTAATTCAGAGCGCGGTCTTCTCGGTTGGAAGGGGACTGGCAACCCCGGCGTTGCGGCCGCATTGAGCGCCGTCGCGTCGTGCTCGCTCGCCAAGCAGGTCGAGAATTCTGACCGTTTCCTGGCAATTCCGGTCATTCGGGGGCTTGCCGCATCGACTACTCTCCAGATGCGTCTCCTGGAGAGGAACTGCCGGTATGGACAACGACACGTTGCCCGATTGGGGCCGGATTGTCGACACGCACGCGGAGCGCGTGCTGCGAGTTGCGCTGCGGGTCCTGGGCAACGCCCAGGACGCAGAGGACGCTTCGCAGGAGGCGTTTGCCGAAGCGTTTCGGTTGCAGCAACGCGGTCGTGTCCAGAACTGGACCGGCCTCTTGATCCGGCTGGCGACGCTGCGATCTCTGGACGCGCTCCGGCGGCGTCGGCACTCCCAGGGTCTGCGGGAGGAGGACTGGATCTCGCGTCAGGAGCCATTCGAAAACGCTGCGGCCCAGGAACTGGCACAGCGGCTGAGACACGCCATCAGCCGGTTGCCCGAACAGCAGGCCGCCGTCTTTGCGATGTGTCACTTCGAGCATCTGTCACGCGCGGAAATCTGCGCGAGCCTGGGAATATCGTCCGAGGCGGCAGCAACCGCCCTGTACAAGGCGCGCCAGCGACTGCAGGAACAACTGGCCGCCATTCAACAAGGAGATTCGCGATGACTCGCACTCGCTCTCCGCAGGACTTTGAACATCTCGACTCCCCGCTGGCTGCAGCCGTCGAAGCCGTGCTGGCCGAGCCGATTTCGGAAGCATCGGTTCGACGCGTCAGGGAACGCGCTGGCCTGCTGTCTCGATCCACGGTCGCGTCCACTCCACGGCAGTCCATGCGATGGCCGGTGAGATCGTTGTCGCGGACGATCGCCGGCGGATTGATCGCCGTCGCGGCCGTGGCCGCGCTGGTGTTCGGGATCAGCCTGTTCCTGGACCGGGGCGCCGGCAGCGCGTTTGCTCAGGTCGTGGAGAAGGTCAATGCGGCGGAGACGGTCCGGTTTACGATGACCTGGCGGGCGGGCCGTGATCCGGAACAACAGACCCGAATCTACGTGGCCGGGGACCAGATTCGCGTCGAGATCGAGGGCGGCCTGATACAGATTTCGGACATTTCCGAAAAGCGGGTGCTGTATCTCGATGCGCAACGACAGCTGTCGCAAGAGATGCCGATGGATTCCCACCGGATGGAGTATCTCGCGAATCCGGTGAATCAGCTCCGTCAGGCGAAATCCGACGACGCCGAGGCGATTGGCGAGGAAGCACTCGACGGGATTCGCTGCTCGGTCTTTCGACTGCGCAACTTTCAGTTGCTGGGGGCCACCGGCGACATGCTGATGTGGGTCGATCCAAACAGCGGGTTGCCGGTGCGGTTTGTCATTCACGACCCCAGGGTGTCGGACAAGATGGAGGTTCGATTCGAGGACTTTGTCTGGAATGAGACGTTCGAACCTGGGCTGTTTTCGCTGAACGTGCCGGACGGCTTCCAGTCGGGCGAGATCGTCGCGGTGCCGAAGCCGGAGCAGCCGACACCGGACAAGGCCACGCTGGATGCTCCGAACGTGGCCAGCGACGGCATCCTGAGTCGTGACCGCGTCCCCTCGCGGATCATCTGGAGTAAGGATGGCACCGCGATCACCGCCCTGATGCGGGAGCCCGAATCCGGCAACGCGGCGAGTTATCGGCAGAACGAATTGCGGCAGTGGGATGTCGCCACGGGAAAGCTGCGCTGGTCAGAAGACGTCGCCGGAGGGGGCGCCGTCGCCGCCTCGATTGATGGAAGATCGCTGGCTGTTGCCACGGGCGAAGCGGTGCAACTGCGCGATGCCGCAACCGGTGCGATGATTCGCGAATGGCAGACGGATCAGTTTCCTCCGGATCTTGCGTTTTCGCCGGATGGAGTCCTCCTGGCGCTGGCAGTCGCCGACTGGCACGCCGGTGCGGAGGGATCCGGCGGCGTCGAATTTCGGAACGTGCGACATGGCACCATTGTGCGAACGATCGAAGACGACCGTCCGACGACGTTTGTGGCCTGGTCCCCGGACGGGAAGTTCGTCGCCTCTTCGTCGAATAGCGGCCCGATTCGACTGTGGAATCCCACCACAGGCGAACTTGCCCGTGCTTTTCCTGGAACGAAGTGTGCGTTCTCGCCGGACGGCCGCACAATCGCCTGCACTTCGATGGAGACCGTCGGCGACAAGGAACTGTTGGCCAAAGCCGACCTCTATGATCTGCAAACCGCCTCCCTGGTCCGTTCGCTGGCCAGTGAACGCGCCACGCCGACAAGCTGGCTGCTGAGCCTCGCGTTCTCTCCCCAGGGCGGTCTGCTGGCCGCGGCAAACTGGGACGGGACCGTGACCGTGTGGGATGTCGGCAGCGGCGCACTCAAACTTTCGGGAGGCGACCATACGGGAGGCGTGCACACTGCCCGGTTTTCCCCCGATGGATCGATGCTTGCCACCGGCAGTGAGGACAAGACACTCCGGTTGACGAAGCTGCCAGCGGAGCTGCGCACGACGACATCGTCAGCACCGTAACGATGCAGCCGACCGGCATCGCTCGCTGGAGTCATTCGTGGGAATCCCGAGCAGAATCCGGGAAGTCGGTGCTGGTGTCGCTCTACCGATTCGCCAACCCGTGCAGGTCGGATCCATATCCCCGCGCCGTGGACCATCTCGCGAATCGCGGGTGGAATTCGCCCCGTCCGTCGTGTAAGTTTGAGGCGTCGTCCGCATTCAAACGGAGGTCGCCGAATTGCTCTCCGATGCACAACTCATGGAACTCGTGCAGGCCGGACAAACCGGACTGTTCGATGAGTTGATCATCCGCCACCGGCCCGGACTGCTGCGATTCGCCGGTAGTTCGCTGGCAGATCGCGACGCCGCCGAAGACGCGGTTCAGGAAGCACTCCTGGCCGCCTTCGCCGCACGACGCACGTACAACCCCCGGTTTGCTTTCAGCACCTGGGTGTACACGATCCTGCTGAACGTTTGCCGCCGCCATCGCCGTCGCCGTCAGCCGATGGGCGACTCCGGCGGCGACCTGGCCCACTGGCCGGCCGGCGGCGAATCGCCGCTCGATCAGTTGCTGCGATCAGAAACTCGCGAACTCCTCGCGGAACTTCTGGCCGAGCTGCCGGACGTGGAAGCCGATGCGTTGCGCCTGCGATTCTTTGCCGGACTGCCATTCGATGAAATCGCCCTGGCGATGAATTCGAGCGTGACCGGCGCGAAAGTCCGCGTGCGGCGCGGCCTCGAACGACTGGCGGCGCGGGCCGCCCGGATTCACACAACTGCTGGCGACTGCCACGATCACTCCCTGTCCCCGCACGCGCGGAGGTCAACGCCATGAACTGCGATCAGGCTTTCGATTGTCTCACGGATTCCGCCCGGCGGCACAGTCCTGAACTCGCCGAACATCTGGCGCGCTGCCGGCGCTGCCGGGAGATGGAGGCGACTCTGGAACCGGCACTCGATCTGTTCGACGAGCTGGTTCCCGAGCCGGAGATGGGCGGCGTCGCGACGGCGCGAATCGCCGCTCCGGACACCGTCCGCGTGGCCGAACAGTCGGCGTCCCGGCTGCTGTCTTCCGGGGCGCGGCCACCCTTCCGCCGCACACTGGTGCTGCGCTACGCCGCCGCCGCCATGGTCGGCGCCGCGCTGATGGGAGTGATGGGCTCGATCAACAACGCCCACTCGCCGGCCTCGGCATCGAAGTGCACCTGGCGGAACCGGGTCATTGACCGCGCGGAGTATCCGACGAACATCCAGTTCGCGCGGGCATGTCTCGACTGTCACCAGCGTGGCGAGACGCCGCTCGACGAGGGCGCACAACCGAGTTCCACCGAGACTCCGGCCGAGCTGACCGCCGCAGTCGACAACCTCATGCGCGAACTGTGGAACCGCCGGACCGGTTCGTGGGATCGGGCGATCGTGATCGTCCCGCAGGTTCAGCCTCAGTCGCTGCGGAACCTGCTGTGCACGGCGGAGATCGCCAAGCCGTTCGGCCCGTCGATCGTCTGAATAGTCGACGGGGGTGGCACGCCCTGAGCGGAGCGCAGGGCGTGGCCGATGGCGAGAGAGTTTTCGATTGTTGCGAAGCGCGTCAGCAGCGCGCGCGCCGCGCCCACCCCGTTGGTCTGGGCGTGCCACCCGCGGCAGCCGCC
>JAEUIG010000846.1 GCA_016795125.1 Planctomycetaceae bacterium
CATTCCCAGGCTCTTCAAGAGCGCGCACCTCGACTGCCGGAGAACCCGGTTCAGGGCTGCGCCCGCCGCACCGTCAATTCGTCCGCTCGCGATCCTTGCGACGCATCTCATCCAGAATGACCGGATGCCAGTCCGCGTTCCGATCATCGAGCGGCCTGTAGTTCCGACGCGCCCATGCCCGCAGCCGCATTTCCTCGACCGCGTCGACGCCGACGGCCGGATCCATCAATGCTGTCGTTTCCATGAAAGGAGCACTCCTTCAATCAGGAACTTCGTTGCACGATCGGAGATCGTGAATCGGACACATCGATTGGCAAAGAACGTCCCCGCAAGGGGGCCCGCGCGCACGGCAATTACCTGTAGGGTAATCGCTGAAAACCCGGGTCGCAAGCATGCGGCCTGGTCGCGCCGACTGCCACTGGGCGTCGGACCGGACGAATGGATCAACGCGGGTTGATCGGTTCGGCCTGCTCGCGGCGCACCGTCGGCGCTCCGGACATCCTGCCCGGCAGAAATGGTATCGGCACCACCCCAGAGGAGGCTTGAGCGAAAAGCCTCAACACTGCGGCAGGAGGCTCACGGCGTCCGGCGAGTGGATCGATCTGGAAATCCAGCGTCTCGATTTGGAATCAACCCGCGTGATTCCGCGACCCGGATGGCATTCGCCCCGGCGGGGCGATCGAATGTAGCCACGGGTGGAGCACCGTTCGCCGCCAGGCGGACGGTGCGGAACCCGTGGGTATCGAAGAATGGACGCGCCTCGCCCCGGCAGGGGCGACCGAAGCAATTGACATTCACGGGCCATCATCATGCCAGGCACATACTCTCAGGTCCTGCTACACATCGTCTTCTCAACGAAGGAGCGCCGATCCTGGCTGCGACCGGAGGTGGCCGAGAAACTCTATCCGTATCTCGGCGGCATCGTCCGTGGCAACAAGGGAACCCTCTACGCGATCGGCGGTGCCGAGGACCACGTGCATCTGTATTTGCGCTGGCGGACTGACGAAGCGATCTCGGACCTGATGCGGGTAATGAAGTCCGATTCGAGCAAGTGGGTTCACGATACGTTTCCCGATCTTCAGTCGTTCGCGTGGCAGACAGGCTACGCCGTGTTCTCGGTGAGCAAGTCTCAGGAAGGCGCGGTGAAACGGTACATCGAGGGACAGGCCGAGCATCATCCGCGAATCGATTTCAAGTCAGAGCCGTTGCGATCGCTCCGTGCTCACGAGATTGAATTCGACGAACGGTACGTGTTTGAATGAGCAGTGCGTCCGGCCGCCCCTGCCGGGGCGGAGCGTGCTCTGAGTGGCGGTCCACGGGTTCCGCCCGGTCCGCCTGTCGGCAGACCGTGCTCCACCCGTGGCTACAAACGGTCGCCCCGCTGGGGCGAGCTCGATAGGCCTGTCAGCGGCGGACCGATAGGCTGAGCGTCACGCACGTTCCAGTTTGGCGCTGCCGGCCGGGACGACGAACTTGGCCGGGGTCAGCAGCGGCGCGCCGGGGCGGGTGACGTAGTCCATCTCCCGGTACCAGGTTTTCCATTCGGTCGGCGTGACTTCGCAGGCGACGTAGCCGCTCTTGCGGGCGTGGTACTTCACGTTGGGGAACTCGCTGTACAGCGGCGCGTAGTCTTCCACGCGGCCGTCGCCGGTCGAGGACAGCCCGGTGCAGACGAACTCCGATGCGACGACCGGGGACGCAAAATCGTCGCCGTCCAGCAGCAGGTCGTTGGCCCAATGACTGTGGATGTCGCCGGTGAGGACGACCGGATTCGAGACATGCTGCTCGTGCAGGAACTTCAGCACGCGATCGCGGTCGGCACCGTAGCCGTTCCAGACATCCATGCCGTAGCCTGTTCGCCCGTCTTCCATGCGTCGGCCGATCTTGGCCATGAGCACCTGCTGCGCGAGCACGTTCCACTGCGACTGCGATCGCTTGAGACCGTCGAACAGCCAGTCGCGCTGCGTGCCTCCGAGAATGGAACGGTTCGGATCCTCCGCGTCGTGGCAGTCGACGGTCAGCTTGTCGCCGCAGGCCTGGTCGTCGCGGTACTGCCGGGTGTCGAGGACGTAGAAATCGACGAGCTGGCCGAACCGGCAGTTGCGGTAAAGCAGCATGTCCGGCCCGGTGGGGAGCGCGCTGCGCCGCAGCGGCATGTGTTCGTAGTAGGACTGGTAGGCGCGGGCCCGCTGAGCGAGGAACGCAGCAGGGTCGGCGTCGGTGTGCTCGGAGATTCCGCCCGCGTAGTTGTTTTCAAATTCGTGGTCGTCCCACGTGACGAGCCAGGGGGCGGCGGCGTGCATCGCCTGGAGAGCGGGATCCGTCTTGTACTGGGCGTGCCGGTGTCGGTAGCCGGTGAGCGAATCGAGCTTGCCGCCGACATGGCTGCGAACCTTGCTCTCCTTCGCGGGGCCTTCGTAGATGTAGTCCCCGAGGTGCAGGACGAGATCGACGTCCTCGCCGAGCATGTGCTCGTAGCCGGTGTAGTAGCCGGACTCCCAATGCTGGCACGAAGCGAACGCCAGCCGCAGCTTGTCGGGCGTGGCCTCGGCCGCCGGCGCGGTACGCGTCCGTCCGACCTGGCTGACTTCCGAGCCTGCTTTGAACTGGTAAAAGTACCAGCGATCGGGCGCGAGGCCGTCGACCTCGACGTGCACCGAGTGCGCCCATTGCGGGACGGCGGTTTGAGTGCCGGAGCGGACGATGCGCGTCATGGCTTCGTCCTCGGCGACCTGCCAGCCGACGTCGATCGGCGCATCCGGCAGCCCGCCGCCTTCCAGCGGTCGTGGAGCGAGCCGCGTCCACAGCACGACGCCGTCCGGTGTGGGATCGCCCGACGCGACGCCGAGCTTGAATGGATAGTCCCAGAACTTCGGCCGGCTCAGCGCTGCGCCCTGTGACCGACTGGCCCACAGCGCCGCAGCCGCCAGCGAGGTGGTCGTCTGGATGAATGACCGGCGAGAAATGCGCGAGGAGTCGGTGACGGTGTACATGGCGTGGTGACTGATTTGTTGACGGTGTGGACCGCGGAGAGACTGCAAATCCGAAGTTCGAAATGGTGAGAGCGGCGATTATCGGGGGGGCGTTGGCGGCGATGCAAGCGCGGCGGCTCGTGCGATGAAGAATCGATGAAGCGAGGGCGCGGACTCAGAGACTCGCAACACAAGTGCGCGTCGTACGGCGATTCAGGAGATCACCACAAAGACACAAAGAGCACAAAGAATCCCAGTTTCACTTCTTCGTGCTCTTCGTGTCTTTGTGGTTCAATCTTTCGCGTTGATTGAAGAAGCCGCTACGAACGTCGGATGCGAATCATGCCACGGGGATAAACCCCGTGGCTCGTCGAGATTCACGCGTCACCGCACGCTGACCGGGACGGGCTGGACGTGGGTGACCATTGCGTCGCGGCGGTCTTCGTCGCGCT
>JAEUIG010000009.1 GCA_016795125.1 Planctomycetaceae bacterium
TCCGCGTGCTGTTCGACCAGGTGCCGCGTTTCCGACTGGAGCTCGGACCGGCCGATCCGCGCACACTGTGGCCCGAGCCTCCGCAGGATGAACGCTGGGAATTGCCGGAAGTGCAGCAGGCCGGCGGGCGGGTGGCCGTCACCGGGGAGACATCCTCGGGAGACGAGAGCAGCGACGACAGTGACGAAAGTGAAGGGTCGGAAGGTTCTGGGAGTTCGGCAGCGACATCGGATCACTCGACTTCGGGGGCGGATTCGGACTCCGGCTCGGGCCCGAATTCGGAGGAGTCGTCGTCCGATGGTTCCGAAGGCGGAGGGACGTCCGCCGCATCGAGCAGCGGTGCGACGAGCGGCGCAGGTTCGAGCGGATTTGGGTCGTCGTCTGGAGCGACAAGTGGAGCTGGCTCGGGTGGTGGCACGTCGGGCGGGGGGAGCAGTTCGGGGATGACCAGCGGGGGCAGCAGCTCGGGTGCGTCGAGCAGCGGAATGGGATCGACGTCGGGCAGCGGGTCGGGTGGAGGGACATCGGGCGGCGGCGGATCGGGCCTCACAACGGATGGCAGCAGCAGCGGTGGAAGTTCGAGCAGCGGATCGGGGGGGTCGCTGACGGACGAGTGAGCGGAGGCTGGAGGCCGGAGGTCAGAAGTCGGAGGTCGGAGAGCAGTGATCGCCAGATTGTGTCGGCCACTGATTTCTGACTTCCGACCTCCGTTCTGGAGCGAAGCATGTTTTATCGATTGAACACCGATGGGACGCGGCGGGACGTCGAGCTGGGGGACCTGTTCGCGGGGCCGGTGCGGACGGCGTGCTGGATTGTCGGCGGGGGACCATCGCTGTCGGAGCTGCCGTGTGCGGAGATTGCTCGTGCGCCGGCGGCGAAGCTGGGGATCAACCTGGGTGGAGCGAAGCTGATCCGGCCGACTATGTGGACATCGTACGACCCTTCAGCGCGGTTTCAGCGGTCGGTGTATCTGGATGCATCGATCTGGAAGTTCGTGCACGCGCGGCGGGCCATGGACCTGGTGCCGGAGACGACGTTCAAAGTGTGCGAGTGTCCGTGCACGCTGTTCTTTGAGCGGGAACCGCAGCGCGGGTTCGCAGACTTTCTGCCGGCCGCAGCGACGGGGATTGTCGACTGGAACGACACGTTCGTGCAGGCGATGGAGATCGCATACCGGCTGGGGTTTCGCGTGCTGTACCTGGCGGGGTGCGACTTTCATGTGCGGCCGTCTGAGGCGCAGATCGCACGGGCCCGGGCGGCGGAAGTCGAGTATGCACCGCGCGAATTGCTGGGGGACTTCTACGAGCGTTGCAGCGGGGCGGGGGTCTCGCGGGCGGAGCTGGAATCGCTGGACCCGCCGACGCAATACCACTTCGACGAGCGCAAGCCGCTGGCAGCGGCGATCCAGACGGACCAGCATTACTTTCGCACGGCGCAGTACCTGCGGCTGTGCCGGAGGGCACTGTCACTGGCGGGATTGGAACTGGTATCCGTAACTCCGGACAGCCGGCTCAACGACCACTTTCCGTACCGCCCGGTGGACGACGTTCTGGCCGATCTCGGGGCGACGATCGGGCGGCCGGATGCGGAGCCGACGCGCGGTTTGTACACGCGGGTCGGCACGCGCACGCCGGCCGGAGTCGGACCGATGCGCGATCTCAAGCCGCACCATTGGAAGCGGAAGGGAGAGCCGCCGGCCGAGTGCGCGGCGGCGCTGACACCGGCCGCAAATCCTCGCAGTGATTCGGACGCCAGAGTCCGCGCATCCGTCGCTCGACGGGTGGCCGCGGCAATCGACGCCTTGCCAGAAACGCCGGTGCGCATCGACGAAGACGGGTAACCGCGAAGTATGCGAAAGCAGCGCAAAAGGAAGCTTCAAAGCCGCTCATGAACGCTAATGAGCGCTAATACTTTGGAGACCGTGCCCATCAATGACGATTAGCGCTGATTAGCGTTCATTAGCGGTCCCGTCTCTTCATCGTTCGTCGTTCGCGGTTCTTCTTGCTGGCCGCTGGGGTGGAGTACCGCGCGTGGAGTGGGGGAATGATGAACCGGATGCGACGATCGTGATTCCGCAGCATGGGCGGGCTGAGCTGACGATCGGAGTGGTCCAGGCGGTGCGCGCGCAGGAGCCGGTGCGGTGGCCGATTGTTGTGGTCGATGATGGGAGCGGAAAGGACGCTGCAGACGCGGTCGCACGATCCTGCGGTGATGCGCGTCTGCTGCGGCAGTCGCATCGAGGGGTGACGGCGGCGTGGAATCATGCATTGCGTTACGTCACGACGCCGCTGGCGGTGCTGCTGAACAACGACGTGACGATCACAGGCACTTGGGTGGACGCGCTACTGCGGCCGCTGCGGGAAGGACAGGCCCAGTTGAGCGGCGTCGAGCTGCGGCGCGAACGGTCTGTACCGGCGCGCGTGCTGGGAGCGCTGGGCCGCTGTGAGTTTCTGGCCGGGTGGTGCTGGGCGTTTCGGATGCCGGATTACCGCGCGGTCGACGGATTCGACGAATCACTGCGATTGTACTTTTCAGACACCGACCTGCAGGCGCGGCTGCTGGCGGCAGCGGGAACGGAGGCGGCGGTGGTCGCTGGGCTGCCGCTGCGACACCTGGGACATCGATCGACGCAGCAGCTCGCTGACCGCCGCGCGCAGTGGCAGTCCGATCGCGCACTTTTCATCGAAAAATGGTCCACCAACCGATGAACAAGCTGCGCCTGCTGCAGGTCTGCAATGTCGGGCGGATCGTGGGCGGGACGGCGGCGTGCGCATGGACGATCACCCGCGCGCTGCCGGAGTTCGAGCATGTCGTTGCGTTTCTGTCGGAGGTCACCGACGAGACGCGTTCCGCCTTCGCTCATGCGCGGATCGAACGCTGGTCGCGATGTTTGCCGTCGCTCGTCGATGCACAGCGGCCGGACGTGGTGATCCTGCACAACATCGGGGGAAAGCAGCGCATGAGCCGTCGTATCGTGACGCTGCAATACGTACACTCGGCGGGAACTCGTGCGCCGGCAGATAGGACGGTGTACTGCTCGCGATGGTTGTCGGAACAGATGGGCCGTTCCCCCGATGACGTGCTGTATCAGGGAGTGCCGCGACCAGTTGTCGGCGAGGAGCCGCGAAGCTGCGATCGCGACGGTCGACTGGTGATTGGCCGAATCTGTACGCCGACTGCTCGGAAGTGGCCGCGCTCCATGTTGGCATTCTATCGCCAGCTTGCAGAGTGCGCGCCGCAGGCGGAGTGGGAGTTCGTCGGATGTCCTGGTGATTTGCAATCGGAACTGAGCGACGCCTGCGGCGGCCGGACGCGATACTTCGCCGCAGGCTGGAACGCGCGCAGCCGGCTGTGGAACTGGGACGCGCTGCTGTATCACAATCCGGAAGTCATTGAGTCGTTCGGTCGGACCGTGGCGGAGAGCCTGCGGGCGGGGTGCATTCCGATCGTCGATCGGCGCGGCGGATTCATCGAGCAGGTAACGCCGGAAACCGGGTTCTTGTGTGGAACGGTCGGGGAATTCTGCGAAAGCGTTGCGAGATTGCAAAAGGCGGAGTTGCGGCGGCGAATGTCGGCCAAGGGGCGAGGTGACGCCGATCAGCGGTTCTCAATCATTCGATTCCGGTCCGATCTGCTGGCGCGAATGCGGGAAGCAGCGACTCGGTGGGCATTGTGACCTTGAGATTCGCGATGGATAATCTGGCAGGTGGAGTGCCCCGCATCGCCCAAGCAATCGTGAACCCCCATGCGGATTGCGGTACGACACGGATTGGCAGTTATCTTGCTCGTCAGCGGCTGCGCGCGGTCGTTTACGGCTGAAACGGCGCGAACGCGACTGGTGTTCAAGGTCGGAGACGATGCGGCTCTCAGCGATGCCGCGCAGCTTGAGTCTGTCAGGCTCATTGTTGCACAGCGTCTGCAGGCACATCCGCTCACTGCACTTTTCATCGTGCAGGCCGGACAGGGCAATGAGCTGGTCGTATTCGCGCCTGAGCTCACCGAGGCCGAGATTGCTACGGTGCGTGACCTTGTAACCCGACCCGGAACGCTCGAGTTCGCGCTGCTGGCCAATACTCGCGACCATGCTCCGCTTATCGCTGCTGCGCAGAGCGAGGCGACGGCGGACCCTGTTGCCGAGCAAACCGACACCGCCTGGATTCCGCTGGAGAATAATGTCGACGGTCGCCCCATCGATCTCGGCGACGATGGCACGATTGTGACGCGTGAGGTTGAGCAGGACGGTCGGTCCGAAAAGCAGGTGCTGGTGGTCTTCGGCGCTCCTCAACATCGGCTGACCGAACGACTGCTCAGTGGGGCGCAGCGACAGCGTTCCCATGCGGGAGCAACCGCACTGGGATTCACCTGGAATGAACAGGGCGGCTACCTGATGACGTTGCTGACCGGTCATGCTTTGCCGGATGCGGACGGCTTCAAGCGGCGATTGGGAATCATCATGGACGGCCGGTTGCACTCTGCCCCCGGCATTCAGGATATCGTCGGCGATCGCGGAATCATCGAAGGCGAGTTCACAGAGGACGACGTGCTTCGCATGGTGATCTGCTGGAATTCCGGCCGATTGCCATTGCCTGTCCGCTTTGTGGAGGCGGAGCGAATCGACCCGAAGTAGTTTGCCGCGATCACCCAACCAGCGATGGCAGATAACCGACCATGAGTTCCCGATTGACAGCTCAACGAGTTGCGATCGTCGCGGTGATTGCGGTCCTGCTCGTGATCATCGCAGCGTTCGCTTATCAAGTGCATGCGAATCGCGCATTCGACCAGGCGTGGCGCAGCGATCTTGCTGGGCTTGGAGCCCGTGTCGTAGCATCGAGGGAGACCTACGGGCTTCCCCTGGTCGACATCCGGGTCAGTCGAAGCACCAACATCGACGTGTATGTGACGAAAGCGGCCACGGCCGACGCCGTCGTGGAGCGGGCCGTCCAGAACCCCAAGCTCAATCGGGTCTTTCTGTTCCTGTCGGCGTTCGATCGCGAGACGGCTGACGAACTGGGGAGGCGCATTCAGCAGCTTCGTCCGGATGTCCAGATCATCCTGGGGAACGCAGACAGGACGGTGGAGCGCTGGGTTCCGCTGGCTGTTGATGAGTGAGCGGCCGGCATTCGCACTCTGCTCCTCGGGACGATATTCAGCGGAGTGGGATGCAGATTTGCGGGGAGAAGGGCACAAATTCCGGCCCCTTTCTCAGTCGGGCGCCACCCCCTAGAATCGGTGCGTGGCGATCGAGATTCCACAACCTGGGCAGCGGGCGCGGCGGGTGATTGCCGTGCACGAACAGCGGCCCTGGTGGGCGCCGCAGTTGCAGCATCGGTTTGCCGGCAGCGAAGTCGCGGTGCGGACGTGCGTCCGCATCGAGGATGCCATCGACGCCCGGCCGCCGGTCGTCATAGTCGTCGCGTCCGGCGATGGAGCGGACGCAGCGCACGGACTGGCGGAGCTGCAGCACCACAGTGCGGACGCGTTCGTCATTGTGATCGTCCCTCGCGAGTTGCATGCGGCCGAGTGGCGGTTGCGGGAACTCGGAGCATCGGCCGTGTTGGCGGACGATGTCGGCGCGGATGTCATGGCCGATGTTTGCCGGCGGGTGCTGGAATCGGTGGTCAAATAGGAGTCGAGAGAGGGTGGCGCAGGTTGGAGCAACCTGTGTGCGATGCACAGGAAACCTGTCGTTGACGTTCGAATCAAGAACAGCATTGCCCTCAGGAACAGCGCTGGCGTTGAGGTTTCCGATGCCTGCGGCACACGGCTTCTGCGAAGCTGTGGCCCCCATGCATGGCGTATCGAGTCGAATTGAGAAGACGTGACGATGACAAGTGCAGCAGACATTGAATCGAAACTGCGATCGGCGATTGATGCGATCATCGATCCTGAACTCGGGCGGACGCTTGGTTCGCTGCGGATGGTGAAGCAGGCAGCGGTGCCCGGAGATCGTGCGACCGTGGAAATCGAGCTGCCGACGCCCGCATATCCCGACCGCGAGCGGATCGCAGAGCTGGTCCGCAAAGCGGCTGCGGCGGTTGGCGTCCAGGCGGAGACCCGGTTCAGCTGGAAAGTCAAAGGGAAGGAGTCCGGCGGCAATATCGGGCTGCGGGTGAAGAACATCATCGCGGTCGGCAGCGGCAAGGGGGGCGTCGGCAAGAGCACGCTGGCCGCGTCGCTGGCCTGCGGGATGCGTCACCTGGGGGCGTCGGTCGGTTTGCTGGACGCCGACGTGTACGGGCCGAGCATTCCGCACCTGTTCGGGGAATCCGGCGAGCTGTCGCTGAAGGAGATCAAGACGCCGGACGGGCAGGTCGTGCCGCGGGTCGAGCCGATCGAGACGGCCAGTGGAGTCAAGCTGCTGTCGATCGGCTTCCAGATTGCGAAGGATCAGGCGGTGGTCTGGCGCGGGCCGATGCTGCATCGCCAGTTGACGCTGTTCCTGCAGCACACCGACTGGGGCGAGCTGGATTACCTGTTCATCGACATGCCGCCGGGGACGGGGGACGTCGCGCTGTCGCTGTCGCAGATGGTGCAGGCGGCGGGAGCGGTCATCGTCTGCACGCCTCAGCAGGTCGCACTGCTGGACGCGGTCCGCGCGATCAGCATGTTCCGCACGGTGAAGATTCCGGTTCTCGGAATGGTCGAGAACATGAGCGGCGATGTCTTCGGCCGCGGCGGGACGCGCGCGAAAGCGGGGGAACTGGGCGTGCCGTTCCTCGGCGAACTGCCCATCGAAGCAGCCGTGCGGATCAAGGGGGACGACGGGAAGATCGGCGACCTGTATGGGGAGTCGAGTCCTGTGCGCGAGCCGCTGCTGCGGATCTGCGAGCGGATGGCGATCGAAGTTGCGAAGCAGACGCTGGAGCAGTCGTCGATGCCGACACTGGAGCTGTTGTGAGGAGAGCCGTCAGCCGTCAGCCGTCAGCAGATGGACAGACTCACTTCCTGATCGCTGACAGCTCTTTCGAGATCGCCGCATGTGGGACTGGATCGGGTCGCATAAAGGGCTGTTTGCCGCGATCTCGGTGCTGACGTTCGTCGGCACGCTGGTGCTGAT
>JAEUIG010000010.1 GCA_016795125.1 Planctomycetaceae bacterium
GCATGCGCTGGACGACGGCATGCCGGCTGTGGGTTTCGGCGTGGATGCGCAACTGTTCCGCCGCGCCGGACTGCTTGGGGAGTGAGCGGCAGGATTCGAGTTCATCGGCGCAGCGGAGTTCTTTGGAGACCGGACGCAGCACGGTGACCAGGCGATCGAGCAATTCCTGAACGCCATAGGGTTTGTAATCGTCGGTGTTGACGAGGCGTGCATCGGCGCCGAATCGTGTGGCGCGCCACTTGTTCTGCGCGACCATCATCGGGTGATATTCCGACTGGTACGTCCCCTCGTCGATCTCGCGCGAGATGGCGACGACCAGCGACTGCACGAGGGCGGTGATCGCCAGGACGTGGTCGAGGTTCGGCGGCAGGTCACAGACGCGGATCTCAACCGTGCCGAAGTTGTGATGCGGGCGGATGTCCCACCAGATTTCACGGATCGTGTGGATGAAGCCGGTGTCGACGAGGTGATTGACCAGCCAGGTGTACTCGCTCCAGTTCCGCATCTGCAGCGGAAGTCCGGCGGTCGGCAGCATCTCCATGATCTTGGACCGGTTGGACATCAGCCCGGTCGGTCGGCCTTCCCAGAAGGGCGAGTTGGCTGTGAGCGCGAGCAGCAGGGGGAGGTGCCGCAGCATGCGGTCGCAAATCATCACGGCCTTGTCGCCGGACTCGACGCCGACGTGCACGTGCAGGCCGTACGTCACGAGCTGCCGCGAGACGTCCTGCATCAGCTCGACGAGCCGGTAATAGCGTTCATTGACGGTCACCAGCTGTTCTCGCCACGACGAGACGGGATGTGTCGCGGCCCAGTACAGCCTCAGGCCCAGCGCATCGGTGACGGTCTGCAGCTTTCCGAGAGTCCGCTGCAGGTCACGGCGCACGTCGCCGACATCGCGGCAGACGCCGGTGTTGATCTCGAGGTAGCACTGCATCAGCTCCGGCTTGACGTGCGGCTCCAGGTCGGCCGGCAATCGCTCCATGATGTCGGCAATCGCGCTCCGCAGCTCGAACGACTTCGCATCGACGAGCTGCAACTCGACCTCGACGCCCAGCGTGGGCGCGTCGTTTCGCGTGAAGACGAGTGGAGGCATGGCGCTGACCCTGTGAGAACCAGTTGTCCAGGCATCTCACGTGCAATTGTTGCGCCGATTAAGGAGCGATTCGAGAATCGTCACAAATCCTCGTCTTGAAATGAAAATGCATCCGAAGCGTGCCCGGCCTTAACTACCTTTGATCCAACAAACCGAACTCCAGCCCCGTGCTCTTCCTCCCAATCGCAGCCCAGTTCAATGCCGAAAAATGGTTCTCCGCCGGAACTCAAGCCTCCGACATGGAGCGCCACCAGACCGCAGAACGAAACGAGTTCATCGGGTTCTGAGATTTCCGGTACGACAGATTCGGGATTTTCGTCGTCCAGATCTTCGATGACAAAGTCGCGCAACTCCCGGTACTGCTCCAGCAACACACGTAAAAGGTTCGATCGAATCTGGTCATCATGTTCAATGACCCACTGCACTACTGTCCGAAACTCCTCGGGCTCGAGCTGTTTCTCCGCGACGGCATGGGTTTCGCCGGTTGATGGGCCGGGAGCTGAAACCGCTCCGTATGGTCCATCCGTGACTTGCATGCCTGCGAAGGCAGGAAGCCGGATCTTCGACAGATGAAAATGCTCATCGTCGATGTAATCCGGAAACGGCGGCGCTTCGATGTTGTTCATGGGGCCTGGTCCATCGATAGCCTTCTCCGCTAGATGCCGGCGCCGTCGTTATCGGGCGGCATCGCAGCCAGCGTGATTGCGGCGGAAAGCAGGATACGCGTGCCGACGGCCAGAACGCGTTCGTCGATGTCGAAATCCGGGGCGTGCAGGTGTGGAGCGGTGAAGCCCGGCGGCGCGCAGCCGAGGCGCAGCATCGCGCCGGGCACGCGCGTCAGATATGCGGAGAAGTCTTCCGCGCCCATGCTGGGGAGGCCGATGTGCTGGATCGCACGGTCGCCGAGCACACTGCGCGAGGCCGATTCGAGTGCCGTCGTACACCGTCGGTCGTTGTTGACGCCGTCGATCGACGAATGAATCCGCAGGTGGATTGTCGTGCCGCTGGCTTCCTGCACGCCGTGGACGATGGCCTGAATCCGGTCCTGCACCTGCTTGCGGGTTGCCTGCTGGAGCGTCCGCAGCGAGCCGAGGATTTCGACCCGTTCCGGAATCACGTTGTTGAGCGTGCCTCCGGCCAGCCGGCCGACCGTGAAGACAACCGGGTCGCGAGAGTCGACCGAGCGCGGAATGAACTGGTACAGCGCGCTGACGAGTTGTGCAGCAGCAGCGATGGGATCGCGCGTCTGATGCGGCCGCGCCGCATGGCCGCCGCGACCGTCCACGAAGATTTCGACGTCGTCGCAGTTGGCCGTCAACATGCCGTAGCGGATGCCGACCGTTCCCAGTGACCGGTCAGGGTCCACGTGCTGCCCAAGGACGGCGATGCAGTCGTCGACGGCTCCCTGTTCCACGAGCCATTGCGCGCCGAGCGCTTCTTCTTCGGCCGGTTGAAACAGGAACCGGAGCCGGACGCCGTCGAGGCTGGGGCTCAGCGGCAGGTCACGAGGCAGTCCCGCAGCCGTCCACGCGGCCCCCAGCACCATGGTCGAGTGCGCATCATGCCCGCAGGCGTGACACAGTCCCGCACGCTGCGACGCGTACACCGTCTGCTTGGCGTCCTGGATCTTCAGAGCGTCGATATCCGCCCGTAGTGCGATTCGCGGCGAGCGGTCGGTCACAGGGCCGACGTCGAGATCGGCAATGACTCCCAGGCCGTCACGGCAGAGTCGCGCCGCGATCCCCGCTTCCTGCAACCGGTCGGCGAGAAACTGCGACGTCTCCTGTTCGTGGCAGCTCGGTTCGGGATGCGCGTGCAAATGTCGCCGCACCTCGATCAGCCGCGCCTCGATGCCGGCAGCGCGGTCATCGATCGCAGATTGGAGAGCGTTTGGCAACGCCTGGGCTTGCGCCGTGGAACGCATGATGCCGAACCTGAATGACGCATCTGCGATGCGTGGCTAACCGCTCAGTAGTTGAACCCGCTTTTGCGGATGTGGACCCACGGCTTCTCGGTCTCGAGCGCGCTGTTGCTGCCGGCGGCGGTCAGTTCCACGGTGTAAACGAAGTGATCGCCCGCATCGAGGCGCCCGGTGATGCGGCCCTCCAGCCAGCCCGGCGACGCGGACAGCGCCGGGCACCCGCGCGGCGTGCGGACAATCTCGAGGCCCGTGAATGCCGGCGCACCGGGGTCAAAGCCCCTGCCGAAGTGGCCCAGCAGAGACTTCTGAGTCTCGCCGAGGAGATTCAGCGCGATCGCGGCTCCCGTCGACATCCAGTCATTGATGTACCGCTTGCGGTTGACGGCGACGGTCATCGTTGGCGGCTCGAACGAGGCCTGCTGCACCCAGCTGGCGAGCATTCCGGTTTCGGCGCCGTCCGGTCCGCAGGCGGTGAGGATGAACAGCCCGCTGGGCGTCCGGCCGAGCACCGGTCCAATCGTATCGCGGTGCGCCGTATCAGGAGTCGACATCAGTCTTGTTCCGAGGCGATCAATCAATCGTCGCTTGCGGTTTCGCACACCGCAGCCGTCCGGCGGGGATCAACTCCGCCGCTCATCAGTGTTTTTCGGTAGCGGCCGGCCCGCCGATCGCAGCGGCAGCCGGTTTCGCCGCCGGTTTGCCCGGCGCCGCGTGCGGCGTGTTTTTTGCGACCAGGACGATGCCGATGGCGACGAGCAGCATGCCGACCCACATCATTGGATTGGTATGCGCGCTGCCCTTCATGATGACGAGGTTGGTAATGGCCGTGACGGAGACGGCGCCGCCGAACACGATCGGCATCACGAGTCCCGCGTTCCCCTTGGCGTTCATCATGGCGAACGTCAGCGTCAGGGCGCCGAATGCTCCCAGCGAACCGGCGATGAAGCCCCAGATTGCGGCCGGCTTGTGAGCGCCGCTGAACGCAAAGCTGTCGCCCAGATACTTCATGGCGAGCATGCCGCCCAGGCAACCCCAGACGAGGTAGGCGATGCCGATGAAGACATATGGCTTGAAGGCACTCCAGCCGCCGTCGGCAATCTTCAGAGGAGTGCGTGCAAATCCCAGTGTGGGGCCGTACACACCCCAGAAGCATGCTGTCGCCAGTGCAAAAGCAATCGCCAGTCCTCGTTCCGACATGTGGTCCTCAAGTCTGTGCTGTGCGGCACGTTCGCCGCGTCCATTGGTGGCGTTTTATCGTAGCGTGTTGGTGTCGTGAGTGGCAAAGTTCCGTCGCCAACTATTGACACAAAGACGCAAAGGCACAATGAAACACAAAGAAAAAAGGCTCGTCAGCGATTTGGCTGCGTGGTTGAAGCGCTTTGCCAAGTTCCTGCTCTGCGCGTCTCGGTGTCTCTGCGTCTTTGTGTCAGTCTTACTGTTTGAGAAGCAGGGTTGGTGACTGCTTACGAAAGTCCGTCGAACAGTGCGCTGCCGATGCGGACAAGCGTCGCGCCCTCTTCGATGGCCACTTCCATGTCGTGGCTCATTCCCATGGAGAGTATGGGGGGGAGACGAGGTTCTCCGGGGAGTGCCCGTAATTCGTCGCGGAGTTCCCGCAGGCCACGGAATGTCGGCCGTGCGTCCTCGGGATCTTCGGCGAGCGGCGCCATGGTCATCAGGCCCATGATGATGACGTTCGGCGTGGACTCGAACAGCGGCCACGTTTGGAGCAGTTCTACCGGAGAAATGCCCTGCTTGCTGGCTTCGCCGGACACGTTGACCTGCAGCAGGACGCGCGTCCGGCGCTGAAGTTCGCCGGAGACGTCGCTGATGCGACGCAGTAGCCGCAACGAGTCGACGGACTGAATCAGCGGGTTGTGCGGTAGAACACTGCGGACCTTGTTTCGCTGCAGCTGGCCAATCAGATGCCAGTCATCGCCCGGCCAGAGTGCGGCGCGCTCCACGAGTTGCTGCGGCCGATTCTCGCCGAACGTGTGGACGCCCAGTCGTGCCAGAGAAGCGATCCAGTCAACGTGGGCGTACTTCGTCACGGCGACGAGGCCGACCAGGGCCGGATCACGCGCTGCGCGGCGGCACGCGCTGTCGATGCGCTGGCGGACCAGCGCGAGGTTCTGCTGCAGCCGCTCTTCGACGGGCGACATGGTTCCCGTCCCGATCAGCCGTGCTGCGGGTCGAAGCGCCACAAATCAGCGGGCTACGCCGCGCTGCTTGCCGATTCGACCCGGCCGGCTCAGTCTTCGCCGATGTAAGGGAGCAGTCCGATGAACCGTGCACGGAGAACGGCTCGGCGGACGGCACGCTGGAAGATGGCCGACGTTCCCGTCCGGCGTCGCGGCATGATCCGGTTTTCACGGTCGATGAGCTGCCGCAGTGTCCGCACGTCTTTGTAGTCGACGTACACGGGACG
The DNA here is from genome assembly GCA_016795125.1 of Planctomycetaceae bacterium. GTDB lineage: Bacteria > Planctomycetota > Planctomycetia > Planctomycetales > Planctomycetaceae > JAEUIG01. The sequence continues at coordinate 5,443 of JAEUIG010000010.1, forward strand.
CGGAATCTCGCCTCCCGGGCTGAACCGGCACTTGAGCTTCTTCTTCAGCCGCGCACGCTTGCGGCGAATCTTGCGGATGTCTTGCTTTGAGTAAGTCGACATAGGGCCAATAATAAGGACTTCGTCCGGTTCCTGAACGGGGCGAATCGAGGATTATTGATGGTCTTGCGGCGAATTGCAACCGGAGGCGTCTGGAATTTCAGCGGGCGTTTGCATACCGTCCGGGCAGCCCGTCCAGCCCGTTTTTTCGACGAATCACGCCTGGGACCCCGCTCATGGCCCTCCCTGCCGATGTCGCACCCGCGTCGCTCCCTATCGAGGACGTCACCCTCCTGATTTTCGGGGCCTCCGGCGACTTGACGGCTCGCAAGCTGGTCCCGGCCCTGTTTCAGCTCGCCCGCAATGGGTATCTGTCCCCCCGGTCGCTGGTGGTCGGCGTGGCCCGTCGCGAGAAGACTGACGAGCAATTCCGCCAGGAAATGCACGATGCGGTCCGCAGCAGTCGTTCCAACGACTTTGATGAACAGGTCTGGGCCGAGTTTGCGTCCCGGCTGTGTTACGAACCGGTGGAACTGGATCAGGCGAGCGAGTTTACCAAGCTCCGCCAGAGGGTCGAGGAACGCGAAAAATCCGCCGGATTGACCGGCCGCCGCGTCGTGTACCTCGCAACCACTCCGGAACTGTTTCTCCCGTCGGTCGAGGGACTGGCAGCGGCCGACATGCTGCCCCCCAGGCCGCATCGCGACCGGCTGCGGATCGTCTTCGAAAAGCCGTTCGGACACGATCTGGCTTCGGCACAGACGCTCAGC
>JAEUIG010000099.1 GCA_016795125.1 Planctomycetaceae bacterium
GCGCGCTCCGTGACTGTGACCGACCAGGCACACCGGCGAATGCGAAGGCAGAATCGACATCAGCCACACGAGATGCAGCCCATTGAACTCGGCCCGCTCGCCGCGGACGGTCACATCCACCGGAAAGAGGTACGTGTAAGGGCCGTCGCTCGGCCAGTCGAAAAACACCAGATGCATGGGCCGCCCGCCCGCCGCGTTCCGGATCCAGCGATTGGTGGTGCGGGCCTGGTCGAGCTGGTCCTCCCAGGTGACGAAGCTGCCGTGGACGAAAATCAGCACCGGCACGCCAGGCTGAAACTCGGCCTGCATCGCTGCCGCATGCGAACCGACAAAGCTGCCGTCTTCCTGCCGCCGCACAAAATCCAGCGTGCAGTGAGGCGGGTCGAGGCGATGCTGCGCCGCGCGGCGCGAGCTCACGATCCAGTACGATTCGCCATTTGCCAGCTCCGGACCGGACGGAGCCGCGTGCGGAGCGAGCGGCGGCACAACGTAGAGCATCGGCTCGCCGGCCGTCGCAGTTCCCGGAGAGACAGCGACGCCGCCGATGATCAGCAACAGGCACAGAGCGGCCCGGCGACAACGACGTCGGAGTTCGAGACCGGCGAAGGGCATCAGCAGGGACCAGGCGAACCAGACCGCCACGACGCGTGCTGCGCGTCGCGCAAGACTCGTGACAGACGAGGCGTCCCTGCGCCACTGAACGGGAGGTCAGTCGAACGAGCGACCGCCCGTTTCAGTCTAGCATCATATCGGTTTGCGCCGGCCGCAAGCTGCGGCGTTCACCACCCGGCGACGCCCCACAGAGAAACCTGCACCGGGCGGAACGCTCGGATCGCGCATTCGCCCCGGTTTGATTGACCGGAGCATCCGTCACGCACGGTTCGCCCGGCACTCGCGCTATTCTCGTTCTAAAACCAGTGCCCGGCCATAATTGCAGCTTGCGGACTAGCCGCGACCGTAAGGGAGCGAACTGTAGAGGGTGCCACTGGCTCTGCCAGTGCGAACCAAGTTTGGTATTTGGAGTCGAAAGCACTGGCAAAGCCAGTGGCACCCGAATCCAGACCTCGCGACCGGCCTCAAAACTGCTTCCGCTGCCGCGAGGACGGAATATTGAGCGCCTTGCGGTACTTGGTCACCGTCCGCCGTGCCAGGGTGTATCCCAGCTTCGCCATTTCGTCGACCAGCGCATCGTCGCTGAGCGGGTCGGACTTGTCTTCGTTGTCCACCAGCTCTTTCAGCTTGAGCCGGACGATGTCCCAGGCGACTTCTTCCCCCTCGGCTGTCGTGGTCCCGCCGCCGAAGAACCGCTTGAGGGGAAAGATCCCCCGCGGCGTGGCGATGTGCTTGCCGTCAACCGCTCGGGAGACTGTTGTGACGTGCACTCCCACCACGTCCGCGATCTGCTGCATCTTCAGCGGAACAATGTGCTCCGGACCGTTTTCGAGGAAATCGATCTGCTTGTCGACGATCGCCTGCGCGACGCGCTTCAGGGTGTTGTAGCGCTGTTCGATCGATTCGATCAGCCACCGCGCCGACTCGATCTTCCGCCGGATGAACTCCTTGGTCGCCGCATCCGGATTCCCTTCGAGCATCTGCACGTAGCGGCGGCTGATCCGCAGTTGCGGGATGTATTCGTCGATCAGCCGGACGACGTACGCGCCGTGTTCGTTCTGCTCGACGGCCAGGTCCGGCGTGACGCTCTGCGTCTGGACCTGTTCGAATCCGCGGCCCGGCGCGAAGTTGAGGTGCTTCAGTTCCTCCATCGCCGCCTTGATGTCGTCGATCGAGTAACCGGTTTTGCGCTCGATCTGCGGCAGCCGATTGTTGAGCAGGTCCTCCCAGTGCGACCCGATCAGCGTGACGAGAATGCTGTGCAACGGTGTGTGCGGCGTGATCTGCAGCAGCAGGCATTCCTTCAGGTCGCGGGCGCCGACGCCGGGCGGATCGAGCCGCTGGATCAGCCGCAGGGCCTCTTCCGCCTCCGGCAGGCTCACCGTTCCGCCGTACACCTGGACGATCTCGGGGAGCGAGCTCTGCAGCCAGCCGTTGTGATTCAGATTCTGGATCAGGTACTCGCCGAACGCCCGCACCGCCGGCGCACAGTCGAAGTAGTGGAACTGATCCATCAGCGACTCGTGCAGTGTCTGCGGCGGATTCTCCGCATTCGCCATCAGGTCGTGCTGGCGATCTTCCGCGTCCTCCTGCTGGTTGCCCGAAGGCTTTGAGCCGCTGGTGTAGTTGTCTTCCGGCCAGTCCTGCGACAGTTCCGCCAGCCGCTCGAAGTCCGACGCGTTGTTGTCTTCATTGCCGGCATTCAGTTCGCGCTGCTCGACTTCGCCGGTCGGCAGGTTCTCCTCGGCTGCGCCATTGTCCTCGGCGGCAAAATCGCCGGTCTCCTCCGGCTCATCGGTCGCCTTCTCCAGCGCGATGTTCTCGAGCATCTCCTGTTCGATGCGTTCCTGCAGCGCCATCAGCGGCAACTGCAGGATTTCCATCGATTGAATCATGCGCGGCGCCAGCTTCATCTGCTGGCTGAGCCGCATCTGTTGTGAGAAATTCAGGTGCATGATTCGTCGATTGGGCCGTGCCCGCCGTCATTCATGTGCGTGGGCACTGCCCACCTTACTCCGAGTGCCAGTTACTCACACAAAGCCGCAGAGACACAGAGACGCGCAGAGACCGAATAGGCTCCGTCGGCAAACCATACGTCAATCAGGAAGACGTGCGGTTTGTAATGGTTCGTGGTTCTGTCGCCGAGTCTGCTTTGCGCGTCTTCG
>JAEUIG010000116.1 GCA_016795125.1 Planctomycetaceae bacterium
CGTCTACAACGACAACATGGCCGAGCGCATGCCGCTGACGATCGCCATCTCGACCGACGGCGACCAGACGTATCCGCACCGGCGCAACGTCATCAACAAGGACGGCGACACGTGCGCGTATCCGAACGCCCTGCAGACCAGCGACGGCAAGATCCACGTGATCTACACGTCGGAACGGCGAACCGTCATCAATCATATCTGGTTTGAGGAAGGCGCGATCCTGGGCCACACACAGGAGACGAGCGCCGCCGCGAATCCGCAAGCGGCGCATGTCGACCAGCATGTGGCTGTGTACGACGTTGACGGCCGGTTCGGCGGCTGGCCGGCCAATCACGGCATCTGGCAGTGGGGGAATGAGATTCTCGTCGGCTTCGGCGCCGGGTTTTACAAGAACCTTGGCCCGAACCGGCACAACATCGACCGCGATGCGCCGGAGTATCACATGCTGGGCCGCAGCACCGACGGCGGGGAAACCTGGACGCTCGAACATCCGGGCGAACGCGGGATGCTCGTCGGCTCCAGCGGGATGCGGCACGGCAAGCTGCCGACCGAACTCAAGGAACCCAGCCCGACCGATCTCGCCGAGGCGATCGACTTCACCCATCCCGATTTCGCCATGACGATCCGGATGGCGCACAAGGATTCCGGCCAGTCGCGGTTCTACTACTCGTACGATCGCGGCCACAACTGGCAGGGCCCGTTCAACCTGCCGCAGTGCGGCCAGATCGGCATCTCGGCCCGCACCGATTACATCATTAACGGTCCCCTGGACTGCATGCTGTTCCTCACGGCGACGAAGACCAATGGACAGGAAGGCCGCGTCATCTGCCTGCGAACCATCGACGGCGGCCTCTCCTGGGAGTTTGTCGCGAACATCGGGCCTGAGCCGGCGGGCTACACCATCATGCCGGCGACCGTGCGGCTCTCGGACTCCGACCTCCTCACCACCGTCCGCTGCCGCGAAGGGGACGCGTCGTGGATCGACGCTTACGTCTCGCACGACAACGCGGCGTCGTGGAGTTATCTCAATCGCCCCGAGCCGGACTGCGGCGAAGGCAACCCGCCCGCGTTCATCAAGCTGCACGATGGACGGCTGTGCCTGACGTATGGCGTTCGCAAGGAGCCGTTTTCGATGGAAGCTCGGCTCAGCAGCGACAACGGGACGACGTGGAGCGAGCCGATCGTGCTCCGCAACGACGGGGGCGGCCGCGACATCGGTTACCCGCGCTCCGTCCAGCGTCCGGATGGAAAAATCGTGACGATCTATTACTTCACCCCGCAGACCGACCCCGACCGCAGCATCCAGGCCACCATCTGGGATCCCGGCACACGTTGAGTGACACGGAAAACAGCGAGGCGTTTGCCCCTGCTCCCTCCGGGTGACGGCACGCTGCTCGTTCTCAGGATTTGGACGCAGCCGGCGGGACTGGCGTTGTCTGCAGGCGTCTGCTAGTTTCTCGCCTTTCCACGGCAACCCCGCCGCCGCAGCAACGGAGACGCGACGACCATGGCCACAATGACCGCACCGCAACCGATTTCGGGGGTGAGCGCCGGTCGCGAGACGGTCATTGAGGACGTTTTTCCGTCGATTTCCGCCTCCGGTCTGGGTCGCTTTCTTGGCCAGTTGATGGACTCGATTCCCGTGTCCATCAACGGCATCAGGTTTTCCCAGGTGCTGTTCGGCCCCGTCGTGGCGCCGCTGGCCCTCGTCGGATACCTGCAGTTCAAGGTGACCGGACCGGTCTACCTGTTGACGAATCGGTCCGTACAGACGCTGACCGCCCTGTCGCGCAACCTGATCCAGACCGTGGCGCTGTCGGACATCGACAACATCGAAATCCGCGTCCTGCCCGGTCAGGCTTTCTACCAGGCCGGCGACCTGCTGCTGCTGAACGCTCGTGGCGACGTGCTGATGACCCTCGCCGGCATCCCGCGCCCCGCGCGGTTCCGCCAGGTCATCCTCGACGCGCGCGAAGCCCGGATTCGCAGCGATCATTCACTCGGAGTCATCCGGTCACGCGGCTGATTTCCATTTCTCCCGCTGGACCCTGTTTGCAAGGCTGTATCGATGGTCTATCGTCCGCGCACCAAGACCCGCATCGCCGCGAAGCTCAAGCGCTGCAGCAAGTGCAACAAGTTGATCGGCAACCGTTTCCGCTGCAAGCGCTGCCATCAGAAGCTGCGATAGTGCTCGGACCAGCGGCGCCTGATCTGCCTCGTCGCGGGCGACTGCAGTTGCCGCACGGCTTGAGGCCGGCGCGCCGCAACGTCTCCGGTCACCGCGAAAAAGCGTGGTCGAGCCGTAGCGGCGAGCCGTCGAAGTCGATCGTTTCGGACTCGATCCGCACGCTGCCCACGAGTGCGGCCGGCTGGTCGAAGCAGGCCGCGAGCAGTCCGCCCAGCCGTGAATCCGCCGGCTGAGTTTCATCGTGCGGCACGTAGCGCGACAGAAACAGAATTTCAAAGCGTCCGGCCGGCAGCTGCAGCGAGTAGCGACCGTCGCCGTCGGCAATCGCGTAGTCGCCGCCGGCCCCGCGCACCAGCGTTACGGCGCGCTCCCGCTCGGCCGCACCTGCGCCGGCGCGGAATCCGGCAACCGACAGCGACGGAGTCCCCGTGAGTTCCGCCGGCACGGCGATGATGCGTGCGCCTGCATCTGGTTGTCCCGACCCGGCTCCGGACGCGAACGTCACACGTCCGCTGACGCCGGTCGCCGCGACAGGCGGCGCGATCGCCTCGACGGGCGGTTCGTTTCCTGGGATAGCGGGCGCCGCCGGCTGCTCGGCCGGCGCGGGCAAGGGCGCTGCAACTGGAGCATCATTCCTCGTTCCGCGCTCCACTCCACGTCCAACCAGAAAACCAGCCAGGAACACGAGGGCAGCCGCCAGCGCAACGGCCGTAATCCACAGTTCGAGAGGCAGCGGCTTGCGCCGCCGCACCCTGACCGGTTCCGACGCGTCTGCGTCCGACTCAAACAACAACGTGGGCGCCGCATCCAAACTGGAGGACTGAGGTGCAGGCTCGGGCGGCAATCGTTCGGCTGGAAGCTGCTGCACCGACGGAACGGCGACCGCCACTGGCGCCGCCGTGGCCGCGACCGCGCGTTCCGCGCGCGGCGCCGCAATCACCGCCGGACGGTCGGCCGGCGCACCGATCTGCGACAGAGCGCTGAGTGCATCCGCCAGTTGAGCGTCGCGATGATCGATCCTGGCCGCCGGGACGGGAGAGACGGTCCCGTCGAGATTCGGAACCCGCACCGTCCGGCCGCAGGCCGGACAGTCCGTGAGTTCGCCCGCCTTCTTCGGGGAGATGCCCAGGAACTGGCGGCAGTTGGGACAGCGGAACTTGATCGGCATCGCGGCAACCGGAATGACGTTCCGCAGAATACTACGCGATCGGGCGTCCGCAGTGAATCTGCAGGCCGCTGACGACGGCGCTGACTTGCGTTGCCGACCGCCCGCCGTCGGCGCCGCAAATTGGACCGCAGGCCAGGCTGCCACGCCGGCGAGCTGCGGCCAGTTTACCGCCGGCGCTCTGGACAGTGAGCTCCTCGCCACTCACCGGGATCCACTCGCCCACGACCGCTTTCCCGCCCCGGAGAATGGGTTGCGACTGCCTGTGGACCGCGTTAGGCTGACAGCTTGGGACTGAAACCGGGTTCGCGGTCTGCGCCGCGCTTCGAGGCGGGATCGCCAGCACACACTCATTTCCATGATTCGCGTCGCCTTGCGGAGGAACGCCGCCGGTCTGGTTGTCCCGATCCTCTTGCTGGCTTTGGCGGCGAGGCTCGCCGGCGTCGCGAATGCCCAGGACGCACCGGAAAGCGGGGCGACTGCCGCGGCGGATTCACAATCCACAGTCCGCTTGTCGGTTGTGACGAATTCCCGGCTCGGGCAGCTCACCTATGTGCCGGAGCAATGGGGTGAACTGCAGTTGCGGCTGGATAACACCGGCGCGACTGCCCGAGACGTGCTGTGCTCGTCGTACTTCAACGATGACCAGACGCTGCAGTACGCACGTCAGGTGTGGCTGCCTCCCCGGTCGCGGCTCGCGATCTCGACTCCCGCGCTGGTCCCGCAGGCCGACCGGTTTCCGAGCAACTCCGGCCGCATTCAGTCCCTCATGATCGACAGATCACAGGGCAGCGAGGTGCTGCTCGCAAGTGATTCGGGCAAGCTCCGCCAGGAGCAGCCGGTGCTGGTCGCGCCGGAGGCGCGCCACACGGGAATCATTGCAGGCTGGGAAACGGGCGACGAAGTTCCGGTCGATGCCGTCAACCTGATCGTCGCCAGCCGCGTGGCCCAGTCGCTGAACAACCGGCTCACCGTCCTCACCGGGCACTTTCTGCCATCCGACGAGATCAGCCTGAGGTATCTCGATCACCTGGTGATTGCAGAGAACCGTTTGCTCGACGATCCCGCCGCGATGGATGCCGTGCGGCGCTGGCTGCACGGCGGCGGCAGGCTGTGGATCATGCTCGATCGCGTCGATCCGCTGATCCTGGAACGCCTCCTCGGGGATGATTTTCAGGGGCACCTGGTCGAACGGGTCAGCCTGACGTCGATCAGGATCGACAAAGCACCCTCGTTCTCGGCGCCCAACGGCGAAGACGGGGAGGTGCACGAATACGAAGAACCGGTCGACATGGCGCGCGTGGCCGTGTCGGGCATCAAGGTCTGGAACACGGTGGACGGCTGGCCCGTTGCGATGTCGTGTTCCAGCGGCGAGGGGCGGGTGCTGATCACCACGCTCGGTGCACGCGCCTGGTACGGACCGGCGCAGCCCAACAAGGAAAGTAAAGTCAAGCCGCTCTCCGACTTCGCACCGCTGCCGCCGATGGTCGATCTCACGGCGTATGTGCTGGCAACTCGAGACGAGCCGCCGTTGCCCCAGAGTACGCTCCAGCCCATCGCACAGGAGTACGTTTCCTACACGGTGCCGACATGGTCGCTGGTGGTGGGCACGATGGGAGTGTTCCTGGCCTTGTTGTTTGCAACAGGCTTCTGGCTGTGGCGCCGCGAGCGGCTGGAGCATTTCGGCTGGACCGGCTCGCTGCTGGCGGTCGTGTTCGGCATGGCGCTGACCGGCATCGGGATGGCGAATCACTACGGGGTCCCGGACGCCATCTCGAGCGTGCAGGTGGTGCAGGCCGTGAGCGGAACGGACGACGTGACCACGCACGGGGTCGTCGGCGTCTATCGATCGGAAGGGAGCCAGGCGCCGATTCAGGCCACGCTCGGCGGACGCCTGTGGCCCGAGCTGGCGGTGGAAGGGGAAACGCGCCGCATGGTGACCACCGACCTCGGTGAATTCACCTGGGAAGGAGTGACGCAGCCGGCCGGACTGAGAATGTACTCCGGTGTCACGGCCGCGGCGTACCCGGCGCGCATTGCGGCTCAAGGCACGGTCGATGCCGCCGGCGTCGTCGGCCGCTATGAGGGATGCGCGGCAGCGGGCACAGAAGCGGTGCTGGCCACGCAGTATGGGCGGATGGCCGTCACGCTTTCCGCCGACGGTCAGTTCTCCGCAGCGACCGGAGGCATCCTCGACAAGGATGAATTCCTCAAAGCGACGTTCGTGGGAGATGTCCAGGATCGACGGCGACGCCTTCTGCAGGACCTGTTCAAGAATCGCGGCTGGATCGACAGCCTTGATCGCCCGCAGCTGCTGCTGTGGCTGGACGGGTGGGAACATGGCTTCCAGTTCG
>JAEUIG010000186.1 GCA_016795125.1 Planctomycetaceae bacterium
GCGAGCCAGGCGACGCGATTCCGAGCGGCGGGGTTCATCCCCGTCGGCCGGTCGGACATCGCTGCCGCGGCCGCGACGATGAGCCACGGTTGAAACAGCAGCCAGAGGCGGGCGGCTTCTCCCATGTTCTTGCCGCTGAGCCACAGCAGTCCCCAGACAACGGCCGTGGCTGCGACGAGCGGGAACAGGCGGGCATTGCGGCTGCGAAATGCACCGATGAGCGCGAGCATGGCGAGCGGACCGCCGGCGGCCAGCGCGGCCTCCAGCGGATTCTCAAGCAGCCACTTCCACCAGGTGCGGGTGTTGTGATCGTAGAACAGCGCGTGGTTCGCGACATTCCAGGACCAGACGCGCGGGAGATTGAGATCGCAGCAACCCCAGAGGAGCAGCAGCGGGAGAAAGAAACCGGTAGCTGCAGCGGTGATTGCGAGGAGCCACCAGTGGATGCTGGCAGGAGGAGTGCTGGCGGCGTCGAGCTGCGACCCCTCACCCCGGCCCTCTCCCCCGACTGGGGCTGACTCTGCCATCACTACGGCTTTCGGGGGAAAGGGAGGAACACCGCGCGACCACTCCTTGAAAACCGTTGCGACGGCGGTCAGGACGGCGATGGGGGCGATGGCCAGGCTCAGCAGCATGCCGCTGAAGAGAGTCAGCCCGGCCAGCGCGCAGCAGCTCAGCGACCGTTTGCTCCAGCCGATAAGCCACAATGAGGGACCGAGGATCGAAATCAACGGGAAAACGGCGTCCGATTTTGGCAGAAAGATGGCGATGCCGGGGACCAGCGGCCAGAGTGCGGCGGCGAACCAGGCGGTGCGGCGATCGACGGACTGGCACAGCAGAATGAACAGGGGAATGACGGTCGCGGCGGCGGCGGCCTGTGCGAGCATAGCGGCGAACCACAGAACGGCTTCGTCGGCGCGGGTGACGCTGCGACCGGAGGCTGGCTCGTTTTCGCGGATTGTGGCTGCCGCAGTGCGAACCGAATCCGGTTCCGTGCAGAGGACCAGATCGACGAGTGACGGAGACGAGTTGAACACGCGCAGTAGCCCTCGGAACAGCAGGGTCAGTCCGGGGGGATGCGTACCGATGTGCAGGTAGTCGCGCCGGGCGAGCAGGTCTTCGTAGGTCGCGAGGAACTCGCGGGTGTCCTGCACTTCGTAGCGGGCCTGGAAGAAGTAGCCGGAGGAGCGCGGGTAGTAGAGCACGAAGTGGGTCTTCGACAGACCGGCGATGCCCGGCACCGCCGACTGCAAGGCGGTGAGCCAGAAGAAGCCTGCGACCGCGAGCGCCGCCATCCAGGCGCAGCGGCTGATGCGGCCGCACGCTGCAATGCGAGCAGCGCCGACCGCGACGAAAGAGATGTAGGCCGCGGCCGCAGCACTCGCGACGATCCAGCCCCAGGTGCTCGCGGAGGAGAACGGAATACGTGGCCAGGTCCATTCGCCGGGCACGCCCAGCGGGATGTCGGTGAGCCACAACATGCCGATCGAGGCGGCCAACCCGGCGATCGCGACGATCAGGACGAGCCGGTGTGAGGCAGGCATGGGAGTTTGGCGTCCGCAACGAGCGGCGGGGTTCAGCCCCGCCGTACCGCCGGGCTGAACCCGGCGGCTCGCATCCGAAATCAGTCCGCGACCGGCATGCAGACGGAGGGGGTGCGGACACTGTCGAGGGCGTTGAGTTCGGAGACGGCCGTTCGCAATTGTCCCTCGGTGGTGCGGTGCGTCATGATGACCAGCGGGACGATCGGCGTCCCCTTGCCGTTTTCGGCTTCGGGTTCGGGCGCTTCGTGCTGGATCACGCTGGCGAGGCTGATCCCGTTGCGGCCGAGGATGTCCGTGATGTCGGCCATGACGTGCGGGCGGTCGTCGACATTGAACCGCAGGAAGTAGCGGCGATACATGTCGGCGACGGGCTGCAGCGGGCAGGGTGTCCGCTCGGACCAGACATCGAGGCGACGGAAGGTGACTGCGGCGCGGCCGGCGGCGACGTCGATGATGTCGGCGACGACGGCGGAGGCGGTCGGCATCTGGCCGGCTCCGGGCCCGGAGTACCAGGTCTGGCCGACGGCGTCGCCGGTGAGCGCGATCATGTTGTGAGCGCCGTCGACCTGCGCGAGAGGCCGGCCGTGGCGGATCAGCGTCGGTTGTACGTGCATTTCGAGCTGGCCCTTCGCGAGGCGGGCGGTGGCCAGCAACTTGACGGCGTAGCCCATTTCGTGGGCGTAGATGAGGTCGGTCAGCTCGATGGTGTCAATGCCGCGCACGGGAAACTGCCCCGGGAGCACGCGCGTGCCGTAGGCGAGCTGTGTGAGAATGGTCAGCTTCTGCGCGGCGTCGGTGCCGTTGACGTCCATCGCGGGGTCGGCCTCAGCGTACCCGAGCCGCTGCGCTTCGCGGACGGTGTCGTCGTACGAGGCGCGGGTGCGGAACATCTGCGTGAGGATGAAGTTGCTGGTCCCGTTGATGATGGCTTCGATGGCGGTGATCTGGTTGGCCGTCATCGATTGCGCGAGAACCGCAATGATCGGAATGCCGCCGGCGACCGAGGCCTCGAAAGCGATGCAGCGCCCGCGATCGCGGGCCGCGGCAAACAGCTCCGGGCCGTGCTCGCACAGCAGAGCCTTATTGGCAGTGACGACTTCCTTGCCGGCTTCGAGAGCCGCATGCACAACCCGACGTGCCGGACAAAGCCCGCCCATCAGCTCCACGACGACATCGACGTCGCCGGCCGTGGCGACGGCGAGCGGATCGGTCGTGATGATCGCGGGATCGACCGCGACATCGCGCGAGCGGGACGGATCGCGGACGGCGACGCGGGTCAGCACGATCGGCCGGCCGGCACGGCGCGCAATGCGTTCGGACTGCTCCAGCAGGAGTCGCGCGACGCCGGCGCCGACGTTGCCAAGTCCGGTGAGTCCGACGCGGAGAGGGTGCATGGTCGATGGACTGTAGTCGATGGACGATCGTCGATGGACGATGGAGCCAGGTGAGACCGTGAATTCTGGGTTAAGTCTGTATCAGATGCAGCGGCCGTACTACTGGTCAAGGGTGTGCGTGAGCGGCGTCAACCGCCAGTCGCGGCAAACCGTGCATAGCCGGGTTAAGCCGCAGGGCTTACGACGGTTGGTTTTCAGGAGCCGGTGCTGGGAATCGAGACGAAATCGCCGCTCGGACGCTTCGACAGGTGCGAGGGGTGCTCTATAATCGGCCCGCGCCGGGCACGACCCGCATCCTGACATGATTGACAGCAAACGTCCCCGTCGAAAAGAGTCCGCCGGCCCGCATCTTCGCGTCGGCGCGGTCAGCTACCTCAATTCCAAACCGCTGATCGAGGGGCTGGCGGAGCGGCTTCCGCACGGGGAGCTCATTCTCGACTATCCCAGCCGGTTGGCCGACGAACTGGCGGCCGGACGCCTGGATGTCGCGCTGATTCCCTCGATCGAAGCCTTCGGCAGCCCGGACTACGAGATTATTTCGGACGCGTGTGTGGCGTCGCGCGGACCGGTGCTGAGCGTGAAGCTGTATTTCCGGGTTGAGCCGGGGGAAGTCGGCTCACTGGCGCTCGACGCCGGGTCGCGGACCAGTGCCGCCCTGGCGCGGATCATGCTCGCCGAGCGATTCGGCGTGCTGCCACGATTTGAGAAATTGCCGATGGGGTCTTCGGCCGCCGACACCACGGCCGACGCGGTGCTGCTGATCGGCGACCGGGCGATGCAGCCGGTCGGTCTGGAATTCCACGAATCGTGGGACCTCGGGGACGAATGGCTCCGCTGGACGGGGCTGCCCTTCGTGTTCGCGATGTGGGTGGGACATCACAGCGCCCGGGTGAGCGAACTGTCGGAAGTGCTGTCGCAGTCCCGCGACGAAGGGGTCGCCGCTGCCCGGCGGATTGCCGAACGCGAGGCGGAACACCTGCATCTGGATGCTGAGACGGCGTATCACTATCTGACCGAGAATCTGCACTTTGAACTCGGTTCGGCCGAGCGCAGCGGGCTCAAGCTGTTTCATCAGCTCGCGGCCACACATGGACTCGCGCCGGAACAGAGCGGCCTGCTGGAACGGACGCGCAGGCTGCGCACTGCGTTGAGATCAGCAGTTCCGGCGTCGGTGTGAGCAGAACAAGCGGCGGGGTTCATCCCCGCCGGTGTTGTGAGCGAGATCGGCGGAAAACATGCCGGACGCATCTCCTCAGCGAGCAAACGTCAGGCGGATCGTCTGTCTTTCAGTCGCGATTTCGCTGCTCTGCCTTGCCGGTTACCGGACCTGGCGGCGCGCCACGGAACAAACTCGCGCCATCGACGCCATCGTCGCCACCGGGGGACGCCATGTTCGTGCCTCGGGCAGCTACGGGCTCGAGATGCTGCTGGCACGATTGCTCGGCGATCGCGGCGCCGGAGACAACGTTCTGCTTCAGGGTCCGCAGATCGACGACGCCTGGCTCGCGGCGCATCATGATTTGCGGTCGCTGGATATCCGCGAACTGATGATCTGCGACACCGGCTTGTCTCGCGAGTCCGTCCTGCGGCTGGTCGAGCGGCATTCGCTCGATTACCTCGCGGCTCCGGGAATCCCCCTGACGGATGATGATGCAGCGATCCTCGCGAATCAGGAACATTTGACGCGGTTCATTCTCATGCAGTCGCGGATCACGGGCGCTGGCTTGGCGGCGCTCGGCCCACAGCGGTTGCAGGCCCTGAATGTCGCCGGAACGGACATCACCTCCGCAGATTTGCAGCAGGAACTCGCCGGCGCGGGACAATTGCAATACCTGGTCGTCGATGGCCGGCAGTTCACGCCGGAGCTGGCTGCGCAACTCAGTCAGATGGGGTCACTCAACATGCTCGGCCTCATGGGACCAGACGTGACCGATGCGCAGGTCAAGTTGCTGGAGTCCATGTCGAACTTGAGACATATGAGACTCGAACAGACGTCGGCGACCGACGCGGGGATTGCTTCGCTGCGTACTGCCCGGCCTGCGCCGGCGATGATCGAAGTCGCACCGCCCGGCGAAGTGTTATTCAAGTGGCGGACGGAGTAGTGCACTCGCCTGGTAATGGAGCCGAGCGCGGTCGCCTCCGGCTCTCCGCTAAACAATTCCTGCGCGACTGGTCTCCCACCCTGAATCCGCTATCCTGTCGGAGGGAGGGACCTATATGAGCG
>JAEUIG010000190.1 GCA_016795125.1 Planctomycetaceae bacterium
ACTTGAAAGCAGCAATTCGAGTGCCGAACAGAATTGCCCCGGACCTCCGCCCCGTGTCCCACAACCAATCTTCACCAGTTTCGGAGAATCTGCTATGTCTCCGTAGCGTGGCGGGTTCTCCGCTGCACGCGCCGGACCTCCGCCGCGCCTGTCGGCCAGGCGGAGCAGCAAGGAGCACGTCTGTGGGCTCGAGAGACGATCACCGCTGGCGGGACGATTTCCCGCAGATTTTCGCCGCCTGGATGATGACCCAGACCGCGGCCCGGCGCGCCACGCAGGAATCTTCCCCGTGGACGATCATCGTGGTGTCGGGGGGACTCGCCGTGCTCCTCGGCTTCCTGCTGTTGTTTATCGATCCTTCGCCGAAGAAAACGGCGGATGCCTCCGAGGCGCTCCCCCTGCTCCGTACCGGACTGACGGGGCGTGCCGCCAGTCCATTGGATGTGGATGTCACCTGGCTGCGGACGGCGTCCGACTGGGACGAAAGTCCCATTGCGAAATGGACGTCGACCTCCGTGCCCGTGCAGACGGTGGCTTTCGCAATGACGGATGCCGACGGCTGGAACGCGCCGTCCCTGCAGCCGGAATTCGTCGCCACCACGGTGCCCGAACCGTATTGGATGCGCGTCACACCCATCCGCTACGAAGACCTGACGGCGGCGCTGGAGTCCTCGGAAACTCCCCGGCGCTTCTCGACACCGGAGTTCGAAGGCAGCGTGAATGTGACGATCGAGCGCACTCCGGCAATGCCGACGGAAACCGGCTCGCTGGCCTACACCCTGCATGTGCAGAATCTGGCCCGGGACGGGGTCGAGCACGTGCGGGTCATCGAGACGCTGCCGTTCCCGGAACACGTGACCGATACTGCGCCGCCGGCCACCATGACCCAGGACGGAGCCTTCGTCTGGGAACTGTCGAACCTGCGCGGATTCGAGACCCGCGACCTCACGGTGACGCTCGATGCGGCGCAGATCAAGGCGCCGCTGGAGACCCTGGCGGCTCTCGAAATCCAGACGCCGATCTCCGTCAAGACCTGGGTCGCCGCGGCGGCGCTCCCCCCTTCATCGGAACCGATCACGCCCGAACTGGCATTGCCCGAGCCGGAACCGACGCCGGTCGCGGAATCGTTCTCTGAGCCGATCACGCCGTTGCTGGCGGACGAACCTCCGGCGGTCGCTCCCGACTGGAGTCCGTACGATCCTCGCGTTCCACCCGAGGACGCAATGCCGATCGAGCCGCTGTTCACTCAGGACATCGCTCCGGTTCAGGAGGAAGAGTTCACGCCGCTTCCGGCCGAGGATGTGCAGCAGTTTGAGCCCATCACGCCGGAGTTCACACCGGATCCGGTTCCGGCACGCGACATCGCCGAGGAATCCGTGACGCCCGAACCGGCGCACACGCCGCGCCCGCTGCCGCTCGGGACGCAGAAGCCGCGCCCGGTCCTGACGCTGAACGGCAACTCCCGGGAAGCCGTCCGCACCGGCGACATCGTCACCACGGTGTACGAAATCGTGAACGCCGGGGACGTCCCGGCGGACGGGGTCGTGCTGACCGTGTTCGTCCCTCCGGAACTGCAGCACAAGCACGGCGAACGCGTCGAACATCGCATCGACCGGCTGCTCCCCGGCCAGTCGCACAGCGCGCGGCTGTTGACCCGTGCCTCGGCAACGGGCACCGCCAAGCTGGATGCGATTCTCTCCGTGGAGGGCGAGGCGGAAGATGAGCACGTGATTTCCGTGCGTGTTCTCGGACCCCGGCCGGCGAATGTGCCGCGCCAATAAGGGCCGACCAACGCATCAACGTGGTTTCTCTGAGACGGCCTCGATTTCCGCGCGGCAAGCCCTGCCACGCCAGCTTCGAAGCGGCCCGCAGGCCATATTGACCGCTTCCCGCAGGAACGGTATCAATCCGCCCTCTCGTCGACCAAATCCTCGTCTGAACTCCTAGTCTCTCCCGTCCCGGAGCACGCGCATGCTCACTGGCCTGCACCGCCGTTGTGCGCTGCTGGCGTGGACCTGCGCCTTCGCCGTCGCGTCCGCCGAGGAGCCTGTCGAATACGGCGATCCATTTCTCGACAGCGAAGCGGTGATCGTCCCCGCGGGCGCCGAAACCGACTCCGCGGCTCGTTCATCCGTGCAGACGGCCGACAGTTCCGGTGCACCGTGGGAGCAGCCGCCAGCCGGGCCGGACTACCTGTTCCCCGAAGGCCAGCCGCCCGCGGATCCCGAGGCGCTGTATCCCGACGGAACGGTTCCCATCCAGTATCCGCTCGACGACCGGGCGTACCGTGGATTGCCGGATGCGTATCCGGGCAACTCGGACGGCTGGACTCCGCCGTCCACCTCGACACTGCCTTCGGTTTCGCAACCTCCCACCGCCGCGATCGGATGGAAATCCGTCAAGGCGTCGCTGACGGAAGTGTTTGGAACGAGCGACTCGCTCGGCATTACTTCGTTTGATGTGCGCGGGACGCTCGAATTCGGCCGGTTGCCGGGCGTGTTCGTGACGCCGCAGTTCGGCTGGCACTTTCTGGCCGGCCCTTCAGCGACCGACCTTCCCCCACAGCTGTATGATCTCAGCGTCGACCTTTCGCTGTACCGCCCGGTCGGCGATCAATGGCTGTTCAATCTCGCGCTCACACCCAGCCTGTTCACCGACGGCGAGAATCTGTCCGGAGATGCGATCCGGGTCATGGGGCGCGCGATGGCCTATTACACGGCGTCTCCCACCCTGCAATGGGCGGGAGGCATCGTGTACCTGGATCGAACCGACCTGCCGGTGCTGCCGGCAATTGGCGTCATCTGCACGCCGCGCGAGGACATCCGCTTCGAGTTGATGTTTCCCAGGCCGCGTCTCGCCTGGCGGCAGTGGTTCAACGGCGTCGAAGAGCAGTGGGTGTACGTGACGGGCGAGCTCGGCGGGCAGTCATGGGGCGTCGTACGCGCCAGTGGCGCCGACGACATCGCCACGTATCGCGATCTGCGACTGGTTCTCGGCCTGGAGCGGAAGCAGTCCGCCGGACAAAGCTGGTTCGTCGAAGGCGGCTACGTGTTCGGCCGCGAGGTCGAGTACGAGTCGAACATCGGCGGCGCCGACCTGAGTGCGACCGGCTTTCTGCGCGTCGGCGGCGCGTTCTGACGCGCCGTCAGGTTCGACGCGAAATTCGACGTAATGCGACTTCGTGACTCTGCGGCTTGGCGTCGATTTCCGTCCCAACACTCTACCCGCCGCTGGACATCTGCCAGGCGATGACGCCGATTCCCAGCACCGCGCAATACCAGGCGAAATACTGCAGCTTGCTGCGCGAGACCAGCCCCAGTAGCAGTCGCAGCGCGGCCAGGCCGACGACGAACGATGTCAGCATGCCGACCAGCGTCGGTCCCGGCTCCAGTCCGCCGGCGCCCGCCTTGAGCAGGTCCTTGCCGTGCAGCACGGCGGCGCCGGCGATGGCCGGTACGGCGATGTAGAACGAGAAGTTCGCCGCCGCGGCGCGCTGCACCCCGGTCGTCAGCCCGCCGAAGATGGTCATCCCGGAACGCGACACCCCCGGCAGTACGGCGATCGTTTGAAACAGTCCGACGATCAATCCCTGCTTCCAGGTGACCTGCTCGAGAGTCAGCACATCGCGCTCCACGCGCGGCATGAGCGCTACCACCAGCGCCGTCAGCAGCAGGCCAAAGCCGGCGATCATCGGCGAACCGAACGTCTGTTCGACGGCGTCCTTGACGAACAGTCCCACGAACACCAGCGGCAGCGTGGCGGCAATCACCGCCAGTACCAGCCGGGGACTCTTGAGCGCCGGCAGAATGTCGCGGCGGTACACGACCAGGATCGATGCCAGCGTGCCGATGTGCAGCGCGACGGTCATCGCCAGGTTGTTCTCTTTAACGCCCAGCAGATGCTCCGCAATGACCAGGTGCCCGTCCGAGCTGATCGGCAGGAACTCGGCAATCCCCTGAATGACGCCCAGGACAATGGCGGTAAAATAGTCCACGCGATCTCCGAACAGTGAACACCGAGGAACGGGCCCGGCAGGTGTACGCATCCCGGTTGGCCGAAGGCCGCGCCGCAGATCGTAGTTTGCGGAGGAGCGAACCTCACCTCTCACGAAGTGTCTGTCGCTGTCTCCTGGCGGCCGCTTGTCGCATCCCGGCAACTCGATTATTCTAGTTCGCGAGACGGCGAGTGAGCGGTCTCAGGTTGATGGTGGGCATAGCTCAGCTGGTTAGAGCGCCAGATTGTGGATCTGGAGGTCGCGGGTTCAAGTCCCGTTGCTCACCCTTGAAGGGTTCCGGGGCCCGTGGGTCTGGCGTCCCTGTCATCGATTTCTCGGCCTGCGCGCTGCAGGCGTCCCAGAAGAACGTGACGATCGTCAATCGACCAGCGTCAGCGTTACGCGGCGCACGTCCATGACTGACTCACCAGGAACTTCCAGCGCGCGCAGGATCAGCGGCGCGACTCCCTGTTCGAGGCGGATCTCGCCGAGCGCGAGCGGCCG
>JAEUIG010000241.1 GCA_016795125.1 Planctomycetaceae bacterium
CCTACAATCCGGCCACCATGTCTCACTCGCCGTGGGTCGCCATCCAGCGCAATCCGATGTCCGGCTCGGGACGGCGCCGGCCGCTGCTCGACTTTGTCCACGCACTGCGCAAACTCGGTCTCCGGCCCCGGTTGTTCTCCCGTCGCGAACAGCTCGACCTCGCCCTGAGTGACCCGGAACGTCGCGGCACGTTGCACGCGCTGGTGGCCGCCGGCGGCGACGGAACGGTGCTCGACGTTATTAACCGCCATCCGGGCCTGCCGATCGGCGTCCTGCCGCTGGGGACTGAAAACCTGCTGGCCCGTCAGTTTGGCATTCCGCGCGACGGCGCGCGGGCGGCCGCGATTGTCGCGGCAGGACACACCGTGCCGCTCGACCTGGGCCGGATCGCCGAGCGCCGTTTCTCGATCATGGTCAGCGCCGGCCTGGACGCCGCCGTGCTGCACTCGGCGCATGCGCTCCGGACCGGGCACATCGGCCGGTCGCATTACATCTGGCCGATCTGGCGCACGCTGTGTTCGTTCGATTACCCGGAACTGCGGGTGTTCGGCGATGGCAGCGATCAGCCGGTCGTGGGCCAGCTCGTCATCGCGGCGAATCTCGCATCGTACGCCCTGGGATTGCCACTGGTTCCCACGGCTCGTGGCGATGACGGGCTGCTGGATGTCCGGGTGTTTCGCCACCGCTCGACGTTCCATCTGCTGCGAGACTTGTCTATGTTGATGTGCGGCCGGCACGACCAGATGAAGAATGTGGCGAGCATGCGGGTGACGCAGCTGCGTATTGAAAGCGACGTGCCGGTTGCCGTTCAGGCCGACGGCGACCCGGCCGGAACGACTCCCTGCAACATCGCGATCGAGCCGAACGCGGTGCGGTTGTTTGTGCCCCGGCCGACGTAGGCACTCGCTCCGCGAGTGCCTCAAGACACGGACGCTTTGTCCCAGGCGGCTCGCGCAGCGAGTCGCCGGCAGTTGATTGATCTGGTGCGAGCGTGCCTGAAAACCCGGTGGAATTTGACGGTCTGAGCTGCGGCGTCGGGAAGCCGCTGCTGTTCATTGCCGGACCGTGCGTGATTGAAAATTCTGATCTGATCGAGCGCGTGTCCGGGGAGCTGGCCGAGCTGGCGGCGCGAGAAGGCTATCAGCTCGTCTTCAAGTCGAGCTTCGATAAAGCCAATCGGACCAGCAAATCGAGTTTCCGCGGCCCGGGTCTCGAACGGGGCATGGAGATCCTGCAGCGGGTTCGCGAACGCACTGGCCTGCCGGTGACGACCGACATTCACGCTCCCGAGCAGGCCGCGCCGGCGGCTGAGGTCTGCCGCATCCTGCAGATTCCAGCGTTCCTGGCCCGACAGACCGACCTCGTCCTCGCCGTTGCCGAAGCCACGGCGCGCCATCAAGGGGTCGTCAACGTCAAGAAGCCGCAGTTCGTCGCGCCGGAAGACCTGGTTCACGCCGTCCACAAGTGCGAAGAGGCCGGCAATTCGCGGATTCTGCTCACCGAGCGCGGCACGACGTTCGGTTACGGGCGGCTCGTCAACGACATGCAGTCCATCCCCGTCATGCAGGGGTTCGGCTGCCCGGTCGTGTTCGATGCGACGCACAGCGTGCAGCGACCGGGAGGAGCGACCACCGGCGGCGCCCGCGGCATGATTCCGCCGCTGGCCCGCGCCGCCGTGGCCGCCGGGTGCGACGCGGTGTTCCTGGAAACGCATCCCGATCCCGATCGGGCGCTCAGCGACGGGCCCAATATGCTGCCTCTCCAGGACCTGCCCCGACTGCTGCGCCAGCTCTCACAACTTCGCGAACTTGTGCTGGATTTCTCCCGTTCCTGAACCGATCATGGCCCGTCCGCACCCATCGTGCGCATGACGACGCCACGTCTCAGAACCATTCCATGACTGCTTCGCCACCGGATTCATCGCGCCGCTTGAAATACGCCTGGGGAGCGGCCGCAGCCGTGATCCTGCTGGTCCTGTACGTCGCATTCACCCGGCACGACGCGGCGCCGGCCGTCCCCGCACCCTCCGCAGATTCGCAGGCCCAGGCCAAAACCGAGTTGCAGCGGCAGCTGAAAGCCACGCTGGACGGACTGCGACCCGAGCGGTTGTACGTCAGTGCCAACGTGCAGGACACCGTCGGCGACCTCAACTTGTGGTGGGCCGGCTTCTCGGAAGCCGATCCACCGCAGGACGCCGCACCCTATGCCGCCGCAATGCAGAAATGGCTGGGAGACGCGGCGGCCGCCAATGCTTCGGCGGAGCGCTTCAGCGTGCGGGATGCTGTGCACATTCGCAATGCGCTGCTGTACCGCGCCATGGCGGCGGCGCTCGTGGCGACGGGCAAGAGCCAGCGTGAAATCGCCGTCGCGGCTTTCGAGACTGTCACACGCAATGTCGCACTGCTGTCATCCGCCGCCACGTCGGTGCCGATCGATTCCGGAGAAGTGCTGCTCGCCGGACGCGGCACTCCCGAGGACCGGATCTGGATCCTCGCTGAAGTGCTGCGGCAACTGGGAATCGATGTCGTTGTCCTCGAGCCTGCCACGGCGCCGGAGGATGCGGCCATGCCCGCGCGGCTCGTTGGAGTCGTCATCAAGGGAGAGGGCGTGCTCCTGTTCGATCCGCAAATGGGGCTGCCTGTCCCGCCGGTCGACGACACCGCCGGTCCGCTGCCGACAGAGGCCGCCACCGTCGCCGCGGCGCGCCAAAACGATGCGATCTTCCGGCAGTTTGATGTCCCTGACGGACCGAAATACCCCTGGACGGCGGAACTGCTGAAGTCGGCGAACGTCAGGTTCATCCTGGACAGCACGTATGCGGCCGGTCGGATGCGGTCGCTGCAGATTGCGTTGCCGTCGGATTACGGAGCGACGTTGTTCGACGGCCCGGCGGATTCCGGCAATCCTTCGCTGGAGGAACGCATCGTCGCCGCGGGCCAGGACGGGGACTGGATGGCGGACTCTGTGAGCGCCTGGAGCTACCCGGAGCAGCAGTTGACCGCCTACTTCGCCGTCGGCTCCGACGGATCCGAAGATGCCAAGAAACGATTGGCGACGCTCAGCGGACCGCGCGTGCTGTCGAAAAAAGAGGTGAACGACGTGGCGCAACTGGTGGAAGAAGATTCTCCGCAGCCGCTCCGGGTCATCCGGGTCGAGCATCTGCGAGGCAATCTGAATGAGGCCCGCCGGGGATACGGCGTGATACGGGAAGCCCGGCCCGAACTGTCCGGCAACGTCGAGGTGCGCGAAGACGCCGTGCACTGGGTAGCCGTTGTGCAAATGGATCTCCAGCGGTACGACCTGGCCGTCAGCGAACTGCAGCGGGCACAGAAGAACTATCGCGGCGGAATCTGGAGTGCCGCCACGGCGGAAGCGCTTCCCCGCTGCGAAGCGCTCCGCGGCGATCTGCAACGCGCCATCGAACTGGCCGCGCCGGCGGCCGACCAGAAGCCGAAGTTGAGCGATGCCTACCTGCTGCGCCGCTGGCAGGCGCAGTCCGCAGCCGCTCCCACCGATTCCGTCACGCCGCCGGACAATGTCGATCAACAGTGATCGATGCGGCCGTCCGGCGATGTCCGCGCTCCGGAATAGATTGAGTCCTCTGAATGTTTCGCTGGCTGCTGCGGCGATGGTTCCTGGCGTTTCTGCTGGTGCTGATCCCCGGCGGGCTGGGTCTCGGCGCCTCGCTCGGTTCTACGCGCGTCGCCGCTCTGAACGACGCGCTCGGCCCGCACGCGCCGACGGCCATCGTGATCGTCATTCTCTTTTTGATGTCGGTCACACTGGACAACGGCAAGCTCCGCGCCGCACTCGGCCGTCCCGGACCCGTGCTTTGGGCGAGCTTTGTGAACATGGGCCTGATGCCGCTGCTGGCGTGGCCGCTGAGCCGGATGCAGTTGTCGCTCGACTTTACGGTCGGCCTGGTGATTGCGGCCTGCGTCCCCAGCACGATGGCCGCCGCCTCCGTCTGGACCCGCAAGGCCGGCGGCAACGATGCCGTCTCGCTGCTCGTCACGCTGCTGACGAACAGCGCCTGTTTCGCAATCACCCCGCTGTGGCTGCAGCTCCTCATGCCCCCGCTCGGGCAGGGCGCAACGGAGTTCCGGATGGACACCGGGTTTCTGATGCAGAAGCTGCTCGTGTCGGCCTTGCTGCCGATCATCGCCGGTCAGTCGGCGCGGTTGATTTCGAGGGTCGCTGCGTTCGCCGACAAGCACAAGATTCCGCTGGGCGTCATCGCACAGGGCTGCATCCTGGCGATGGTCTTCTGGGAGTCGATCAAGGCGGGTCCCCAGGCGTCGTCGGGGGCTCTGGCCGGAGGCGTCGGCGCCATCGCACTCGTCTGGGGTTCCTGCATTGTCCTGCATCTGGCCGGCATGGCGCTGGCGGTCGCGGCCAGCCGCGCGCTGCAGTTTGAACGAATGGACCGGGCGGCGATCGCTTTCGCCGCCAGCCAGAAGACGCTGCCGATCGGCGTGTACATCGCCGCCACGTTCTCAGCAGCCGGCGCGCCGCTGGCCGTCCTGCCGATGCTCATGTACCACGCGTCGCAACTGTTCGTCGACACGGCCGTCGCCGATCAGATCGCCGCGGCGAACCGGAAAGCCGACGCAGCGAAGAACGCGCTGAATGATCTCACGTCGTCGTAGCCACACGACGCCTCAGAGTTCGTCGGCGGCGAGAGGGATGATTCGCATCAGTGCCTTTTGCAACCGGACTTCAGTGTTCGGTTGCCGTGTATGCGAATCACCAACCGCTCTACGCGGCCCTCCATTGTGTAGACGTGATGGCTGCCTTTGACACGCGCGAGTCGCCAGCCTCTTGCGGTTGCAAGCTCAGCCAACCGCTTTCCAGAGACGGCCTTCATACAGCGACTTCCACCACCTCTGCGACATCGTTTGGAATGACATCGGACTGTCCGGCTTCAAGCCAACCCTCGATTGCCTCTCGCAGGTTCGCACGCACTTCGGCGACGGTTTCTCCCTCTGTGAAGCAGCCCGGCAAGGCCGGCACTTCGGCCCAATAGCCGCCAGATTCGTCCGCGTGAATAATCGCTCGGAGTTTCATAGTGTCCGCATTGTACTGACGATAATTGGCTCGTACTAACGGATTCACCGTGGGGTCGACCGGATTCCGGCGGGAAGGTCGAAGGTGACGCACAACCCGCGCCTCGTCTAACCTGTCATCAGGCCGGCCACTCGCTCCCTTCCGAAGGCGATTTGTGACATCATCGGACCTCGCGTCGCCGCCAGTCCGGTGGTGAGTAATCGAGAACGGAGCAGCAGATGCTTTCTTCGACCCGATGCCTGCTTCCCTACCTGATCGGGATCTCCTTGACGATCGCCACGCTGCCATCGATATCGTTTGCCGCCGAACCGGTCGCGGAACAACCGCCGGTCACTCTCGATCCGCTTGTCCGCGGCCGCTGCCTCAACATCCTGCGCGAGGGACTGCGCTCCGATCAATTCTGGCACTCGATCCACGCGGCAGAAGGCCTCACCGCCGGCGGCCACGGCGCAGAGCTGCGGCCGTTCCTCATCGAGAAGCTGGCGGCGGAGATCGACGATCAGCGCCGCTGCGGACTCGCCCGCGAGCTGGTCCGCTCGGGCGACCGCCGGTTTGCGGATGTGCTGTTCTCGATCCTCGGCAGTCACGAAACCCACGGCCACGTACACGCCGCCGAAAGCCTGTTCAAGGTCCGCGAAGTCGGCGACGGCGCCGCACTGCGGCAGGCCTTCGCGCGGGACGGAAACCCGGGGCTGAAGGTCATGTCCGGCGCGGCGCTGGCCCGCGGCGGCAGCCCGTTGGCGCTGTTGACCCTCCGCGATCTGCTCCAGTCGGACGATTCCCTGACGGCCAAACTGGCTGCCTGGGCGCTCGCCCGCGTGGGCGACAGCTCAGACATCCCCGCATTGCAGCGACGTGCAGCGAAAGAAGACGATCCGGCCTCCCGCACGTTCTACGACTATGCCCTCGCACTGCTCGGTGATGCCAACGGACGCACTGCGGCCATCGCCAACTTCCATCACGACGACGATACGGCCCGCACCATGGCGGCGGAGTTCGCTCCCGAGATACCGCACGCCGGCGAACTCGTCCCCGCGCTCATCGCCATGCTCGACGACCCGTGGCCGGACGCACGCATCCGCGCCGCGCATGCGCTGTTTGCCATCGCGCACCCTGCGGCGATCGACCGCGGCGACGACATCTCGAACTTCGTGTTCGAGGCGACGGATGAGCATCCGCGGTGCTCGGAAGGTTCGGTCCTCGACCTGTATGACGGCTCGCTGCTGTGCGCGATGACGGTCTTTGATGCCAACACCAGCGACTTCGCGAAGGCCCGCATCATCGGGCGACGCTCCACGGACGGCGGCCGCACATGGGGTGAACCGCAGGTGCTCCAGGAGAACTCCGGTGACATGAACGTCATCGGAGCCACTTTGCGACGCCTGAAGTCGCCGGCGGCTGCGGGAACCATCGGCCTGTTTTACGCCCAGACCAATACGTTCAGCGACCTGCGGTTCTATGTCCGATTTTCGAACGACGAAGGGGCGACCTTCGGCGAGCCGATTCTTGTCACGGGCAATCCCGGATATCATGTCGTCAACAACGATCGCGTCACGCAGCTCTCGACCGGACGGCTGGTCGTTCCCGCCGCCAGCACCGCCGATGTCGAGAAGGAAGACCACTTCGTCTGCCACTGCTACGTCTCCGACGACGGCGGCCGCACCTGGCGCGACACCCCGGGACGCGTCGATGCCCCGAAACGAGGGGCCATGGAACCGGAGGTCGTCGAACTGAGCGACGGCCGGCTCCTGATGATCGTCCGCACGCAGACGGGCCACATCGCCACCAGCCACTCGGACGACGGCGGCGAGACGTGGAGCGAACCGGGCCATTTCGAGGGCGTCCCGGCTCCGGAGTCGCCCGCGACGATTCGGCGCATCCCGGCCACCGGCGACCTGCTCCTGATCTGGAACAACACGTTCGACGCCAATGCCGGTCACGGCGGAGCACGCACCCCCTTGAGTACGGCCATCTCGACCGACGACGGCCGCACCTGGCGGAACTTCAAGCCGCTGGAGTCGGACCCCGAACACACCTATGCGTACACCAGCGTTCTGTTCCTGCGGAATCGCATGCTGTTCACGTATTACGACTGTGTCGGAGACCGGTATTCGGCCCACTTCCGGTCGCTGCCGGTGAGCTGGCTGTACGAGGAGTGACGCTCAGGTGTCGGAACGCCGGTCGACGCACGACTCTTTCTTTCTTCGCTCGTTGGCGCCGGGATTCGCCACCGGGATCGGCGTTGGACTGTGGCTGAAGCTGCTGGTGCAGAACTCGTTCCGCGTCTCCCCGAGGTATCTCGGCCGCGCTGCGGCAATCACGGGGATGGCGGCGCTGAATTCGTGCGTCGGCGCCCTGGAACAATTGCGATACGGATCCGCGATCCGCCGGGCCAGACCGCCGGCGCCGCTATTCGTGCTCGGTCTGCCACGCAGCGGAACGACGCATCTGCACAACCTGCTGTCACAGGATGATCGCTTTGGGTTTCCCAACACGTACCAGGCGATGAACCCGCGCATCTTCCTGCTGACGGAGTCCTGGCTGGCGCCGCAACAGCAAAAGTTCCTGCCGGAGACGCGGCCCATGGACAACGTCCGCTGGGGCATGTCGATGCCCGCGGAGGACGAGTTCGCCATCATGGGACTGAGCGGCCTGTCTCCGTTCGGCTCGTCGCTCTTTCCGCGCGGCCACTCCCGGTACGACCGGCATTACGATCTTTCCGAAGCATCACCGCAGGAACGGCGGCGCTGGCAGCAGGCACTGCTGCACTTTCTCAAGAAACTGCATGTCCGTGACGAACGTCCGCTGATTCTCAAGTCTCCGGCTCATACGGCACGCATCCCACTGCTTCTCGAAATGTTCCCCGATGCCCGGTTCGTCTGCATCCACCGTCATCCGTACGACGTCTACGTGTCGGGCATTCACACCGTGCGCAAGGCGCTCCCGGTCTCGGCGCTCCAGTGCTGGGACACGGACGAGTTGAGTCGCGGGACCGAACAGGCGTTCCGGATGATGCTCGACGCGTACTTCGAACATCGACACCGGATTCCCGAGGGCCGGCTGGTCGAAGTCGAATACCGGCAGGTTGAACAGTCGCCGCTGGAAACCCTGCGGCGCATCTACGAAGCACTGAGCCTGCCGGAATTCGCGACCGCCGAACCGGCGTTTGCCGCATACATCAGCTCGCTGGAGGGTTACCGCAAGAACCGCTTCGCCGACGTCGATCCGGAAGTGAAAGTGCGGCTTCAACGGGAATGGCGCCGATGCTTTAAGGAATGGGGATACGACGCGTGACGATGATCTGTGAGGCGCAGGACGTGACGCGATTCTGCGAGTTTTGCGGGTAACATCGCGCGACGCAGTGCGCTGAGGTTTCTGGCTCTCGATCGGCGCGAGTGAAAATCGACTTGCGGGTCGAGCCGATCGGGTACAATCGTGCGATCCCCAAAGCGGCGCCGCAGCAGGAGCGAGGTTCCCATATGGCCGATTCCTCCGGAACGATTCTCGCGGCGGTTGAAAGCAGCACAGCGGTGGTGCGGGTGCAGGGCAGGGCACAGGCGCACCAATGCCCGGCCTTCCGGCGATTCGCCGAGCAGATTCTGGCGGGCGATGCGTGCCGCCTGCACATCGATCTCAGCGAGTGCGAGTACTTCGACAGCACGTTCCTGGGAACGCTGCTGCATCTGCGGAAGACTCCCGGCCAGGACGGCGGCAGTGTGCTCACGCTCGTCGCTCCGTCCGAACAATGCCTGCAGATTCTCGGCCGGATGGGCGCACGTTCCCTGTTCCGGATCGACAGCGGCTCCTCGGTGGACGGCGACAGCCAGTGGCACATCCTGCCCGAGGAGCAGCCCGGCCAGTGCGGTCTCGACTTCAAACGCAACGTCGTCGAAGCCCACCAGGAACTGGCCCAGGTCGACGGCCCGATGCAGGACAAGTACCGCATGATCGCCGAGTTGGCCGCGCAGGACCTGGCAGCGGCACAGCAAGGGGAGTGAGAGGTCTACTTGGAGCGCAGGGGCTTTCTCGGGAAGACCTGACGATCAAACAGTTGCCAATAGGGCTCATAGCGAAACCACCTGTTCCGACGCTGCCCCGTCACTTCGTTCAGGATTTCGAGCTGTTGCAGTTGATCGACGAGTTTTCGGGCCGTCATGTAGGAACAATTCAACTGCTCTTCGACCGTCCGGACCGACACGATTGGTTGCCGGAACAGGAAATCCAGCAGTCGGTGTGCTCTTTGACTTCCCGTCTTGCTGCCGATTGCCGCGCGATGCTCCTCTCTTAGTTCGAGAATCGCGCGTGCGGTCTGCGATGCCCCTTGGCTGACCTCAAACACGCCTGTCAGAAAGAACTTCACCCAGCCTTCCCAATCGCCGTCGTTGCGAATTGCCATCAGGCGGTCGTAGTACTGCGAGCGGTGTGCTTTCAAGTAGTAGCTGAGGTACAGCAACGGCTGTTGCAGGATCTCGCGTTCACACAACAGGAGAGTGATCAGCAAACGCCCCACTCGCCCGTTGCCGTCAAGAAAGGGATGAATGGTTTCGAATTGGGCGTGCGCCAGTGCACAGTGGACGAGTACCGGCAACGAAGTCCGGTCGTGCAGGAATCGCTCGAACTCGTCGAGAGCCGATCGCATCTCATCGGGAGGCGGTGGCACAAAATCGGCCTCGGACAGGGCAGAGTTCGAGGAACCGATCCAGTTTTGACTGCGCCGAAACTCGCCCGGCTGTCGATCTGCGCCCCTCACGCCGTCAAGGAGTTCACGATGGATCTCTCTGATGAGTCGTAACGACAGGGGCAGCTTGTCCAGTCTGCGGAGGCCATGATTCATCGCCCTGACGTAATTGAAGACCTCCTCGACGTCCTGTGGCTGAGCACTACGCTGGCCGGCGACTTCGTATTCGAGGATGTCTTCCAGAGTGCTCTGGGTCCCTTCGATTTGAGAACTCAATACCGCCTCATGACGTACGTACATCGAGACGAACAGATCCGGGTTTGGGAGGTTCGTCGCGACACCGTCGAGCCGTCCCACCGCACGGTCCGCGTCAGACAACAATTTGGTCAGTTCCGGATCGAATCGCAGCGGAGGAACCGGCGGCACGCGTGCCGGGACGAACGCGCGATACCCGGTCGGTTGCAGGACATACCTTCCGGCACGGTGTCGAGCGGGAGACGCCATGTTCAGCGATCGTGGAATAGGTACTGCGGGAACCGAGTCTTATCAT